>NZ_JBPQTS010000093.1:0-29279 GCF_051386455.1 Streptomyces sp. URMC 124 | reverse complement strand
GCAGGGGGCCGGTGGGGCGCGGTGGGCGCTGCGGTCGGAGGTCGCGGCGGACGCGCGCTTCTTCGGGCTGGGCGGCCGGTCGGCGGGGCCGCGGCTGCGGGACGGCTCGTACCGGCTGTGGAACACCGATCCGGACGGTGCCTTCGGGCCGGGCGACGATCCGCTGTACATCACGATGCCGGTGCAGCTGGTGGTGGCGGACGCGGGCACGCACCTGGTCTTCCACGACGACTCGTGGGACGGGCGGGTGACGCTGGCCGAGGGCGAGGAGGGCGCGGGATCGGGTCACGACCGGCCGGGCCGCTGCGAGGTGCGGATGGACGGGGGGCCGCTGCGCTACTGGGTGCTGGTGGGGACGCCGGCGCGGGTGCTGCACGGGTGGGCGGCCCTGACGGGGGCCGCTGCGGTGCCTCCCACGTGGGCGCTCGGTCACCACCACGCGCGCTGGGGCTTCGGCAGCGAGCGGGAAGCACGGCGGGTGGTGGAGGGGTACGCCGAGCGCGGGCTGCCCCTGTCGGCGCTGCACCTGGACATCGACCACTACCGGGGGCACCGCGTCTTCACGGTGGACCGGGAGCGGTTCCCCGATCTGCCGGGGCTGGCGGCGGAGCTGCGGGAGCGGGGTGTGCGGCTGGTGTCGATCGTGGACCCGGCGGTGAAGGCGGAGCCGGGGCAGTGGGTGTTCGACAGCGGGTCGGCGGCCGACGCGTTCGTCCGGGACGCGCGGGGGCGCCGGGTGCGGGGGGAGGTGTGGCCGGGCGAGTCGGTCTATCCCGACTTCACCGATCCGCGGGTGCGCAAGTGGTGGGGCGGGCTGTACGGGGAGCGGCTGGCGCAGGGGTTCTCGGGCGTGTGGCACGACATGAACGAGCCGGTGTCGTTCGCGCCGTTCGGGGATCCGTCGCTTCCGCTGTCGGCGCGGCACTCGCTGGAGGGGCGCGGCGGCGACCACCGGGAGGCGCACAACGTGTACGGCCTGGCGATGGCCCGGGCCGGCTACGAGGCGCTGTGCGAGCTGCGGCCGGGTGAGCGCCCGTTCCTCTTCTCGCGCTCGGGCTGGGCGGGCATGCAGCGCTACGGCGGGACGTGGTCGGGCGACGTGGCCACGGGCTGGCCGGGTCTGCGGGCGTCCTTGTCGCTGGTGCTGGGCCTGGGGCTGTGCGGGGTGCCGTACTCGGGTCCGGACGTCGGGGGCTTCTCCGGCTTCCCCTCCCCCGAGCTGTACGTCCGCTGGTTCCAGCTGGGCGCCTACCTGCCGCTGTTCCGCACGCATTCGGCGATCACGGCGGGGCGCCGGGAGCCGTGGGAGTTCGGCGGGGAGGCGCTGGAGCACGCGGGGGCGGCGCTGCGGGAGCGGATGCGGCTGCTGCCGTACTTCGTGACGCTCGCGCACCTGGCGCGGCGCACGGGGGCGCCCTACGTCCGCCCGGTGTGGTGGCGTTCGCCGGAGGACCGCGCGTTGCGGGACTGCGAGGACGCGTTCCTGCTGGGGGACTCGCTGCTCGTGGCGCCGGTGCT
This sequence comes from Streptomyces sp. URMC 124, assembly GCF_051386455.1. Taxonomy (NCBI): domain Bacteria; kingdom Bacillati; phylum Actinomycetota; class Actinomycetes; order Kitasatosporales; family Streptomycetaceae; genus Streptomyces; species Streptomyces sp. URMC 124. The sequence goes on along the minus strand of NZ_JBPQTS010000093.1, from coordinate 27,761 downwards.
GGAACAGGGGGCGGACCGGCGGGCCGTGCGGCTGCCGCGCGGGCTCTGGTACGACACGGCGACGGGGCGGGCCTACGAGGGGCCGGGGCAGGTGCTGCTGGACGCGCCGCTGTCACGGATCCCGGTGCTGGCGCGGGCGGGGTCGGTGATTCCGGTGCAAAGGGCTGCGGAGAACGCTGAGAACGCTGAGCGCGCTTGCGGGCCGGTGGAACTGGAGGTGTGGGCTCCGGCTCCGGGCCGTACGGGCGGCGGGGTGCTGGTCCCGGACGGAGGCGACGGCTGGGAGCCTCGGGAGGCGGTGCGGTTCACCACGCGCCGGCGGGAGGGTGCGGTGGTCGTGGAGCAGGAGGGTGCGAGGGAGGTGGGGTATCCGGTCCGCGTGCGGGGAGAGGGCGCGTGACGAAGCGAAGGGGAGCAAAGGGGAGCGCGGTGAAGTGAGAGGGCGGGCGCCCTTCCCCGGGAGCCCGTCCGGCTGCTATCCGGATGGCATGAACAGACCCCGGTTCCGGGCCGTCCTGCGGGCCTTCGTCCTGCCCGCCGCGGCCCTCCTGACGCTCCTGTCCCTCCCGGCCGCCGCGCCACCGGCGCAGGCCGCCGCCCCCTCCGCGCGGGCCGCCGCGCCGGAGCCGCGTCCGCCCCGCGGGTTCGTCGCCCTCGCGGACGTGGATCCGACGATCCTGCAGGAGATGCGGTACGTGACCGTGCACAACTTCACGGCCCACCGCGTCGACGGCTACCTGCGCCCCCTGTGCGTCCTGACGCGCGAGGCCGCCGACGCCCTGCACCGGGCGCAGCGCTCGCTGCTGCGCCGCGGCTACGGGCTGAAGGTGTACGACTGCTACCGGCCGCAGCGGGCGGTCAACGACTTCGTGGAGTGGGCGAAGGACCTCGCGGACACCCGGATGAAGGCGGAGTTCTACCCGCGCGTGGAGAAGTCCCGGCTGTTCGAGGACGGGTACATCGCGGCGAAGTCCGGGCACAGCCGCGGCAGCACGCTGGACGTGACGATAGTGAAGCTGCCGGCCTGGCCGACGCGGCCGTACGTGCCCGGTGAGCCGCTCGTGCCGTGCTACGCGCCGCGCGGGGAGCGCTTCCCCGACAACTCGGTGGACATGGGCACGGGCTTCGACTGCTTCGACACGCTGGCGCACACCCTGGACCCGCGGATCACGGGCGTGCAGCGGGCGAACCGGATGCTGCTGAAGTCGGCGCTGGAACGGGAGGGGTTCGTGAACCTGCCGGAGGAGTGGTGGCACTACACCTTCAAGCCCGAGCCCTTCCCGGACACGTACTTCGACTTCCCCGTGCTGCGCCGTCCCGCGCCCTGATGCCCGTACCTTCGCGCTCCGCGCCTTGACGCTCCGTCACGGCGGGGGAACACTTCCCGTCCTGACAGGTCCGGACAGGTTCCGAGGTCAGGAGACGCCATGACGGGTCCGTACGTCGCCGCGATCGACCAGGGCACCACCTCCAGCCGCTGCATCGTCTTCGACCGGGACGGCCGGCCCGTCGGCGCGGACCAGCGCGAGCACCGGCAGATCTTCCCCAAGCCGGGCTGGGTGGAGCACGACGCCGCCGAGATCTGGGCGAAGGTGCGGGCGGTGGTGGCGGGCGCGCTGGCCGCGGCGGGGCTGGAGGCCGGTGAGCTGAGCGGCCTGGGCATCACCAACCAGCGGGAGACGACGGTCCTGTGGGACCGCGCGACGGGCAAGCCGGTGCACAACGCGGTCGTCTGGCAGGACACCCGCACCGACGCGCTCTGCCGCGAGCTGGGCGGCGCGGACGGGCAGGACCGTTTCCGGGCGGCGACGGGGCTGCCGCTGGCGAGCTACTTCTCCGGCCCCAAGGTCGCCTGGCTGCTGGAGCACGTGCCCGGGCTGCGGCGGCGCGCCGAGAACGGCGAGATCGCCTTCGGCACGGTCGACTCCTGGCTGATCTGGAACCTGACGGGAGGTCCGGACGGCGGGGTGCACGTCACGGACGTGACGAACGCGTCGCGCACCCTGCTGATGGACCTCGGCACGCTTGGGTGGGACGCCGGGATCCTGGCGGCGATGGGCGTCCCCGAGGCGGTCCTGCCGGAGATCCGGTCCTCCTGCGAGGTGTACGGCAGGGCCGTGGGGCCGCTGGCCGGGGTGCCGGTGGCCGCGGCGCTCGGCGACCAGCAGGCGGCGGTCTTCGGGCAGACCTGCTACGGGGTGGGCGAGGCCAAGAACACCTACGGCACGGGCAGCTTCCTGCTGCTGAACACCGGGACGCGGCCCGTGCCGTCCAAGAGCGGCCTGCTGACCACGGTGGGCTACCGGCTGGGCGGCGAGCCTGCCGTCTACTGCCTGGAGGGCTCGATCGCGGTCACGGGCGCGCTCGTGCAGTGGTTCCGCGACCAGCTGGGGCTGATCCGCTCGGCCGACGAGATCGAGGCGCTGGCGGCGAGCGTCCCCGACAACGGCGGCGCGTACATCGTCCCCGCCTTCTCCGGCCTGTACGCGCCGTACTGGCGCTCGGACGCCCGGGGCGTGATCACCGGCCTGACGGGCTACGTGACGCGGGCGCACCTGGCGCGGGCGGTGCTGGAGGCGACCGCCTGGCAGACGCGGGAGGTGGTGGACGCGATGTTCCAGGACTCCGGCGTGCGGATCAGCTCGCTGAAGGTGGACGGCGGGATGACGGCCAACGGGCTGCTGATGCAGCACCAGGCCGACGTGCTGGGCGTGCCGGTGATCCGGCCGGTGGTCGCCGAGACCACGAGCCTGGGCGCGGCGTACGCGGCGGGTCTGGCGACCGGCGTGTGGGGCGGCCCGGACGAGCTGCGGGCGCACTGGCAGCGGGACGCGGAGTGGACGCCCCGGCGGGCGCCGCAGGAGCGGGAGGCCGAGTACCGGGTGTGGCGCAAGGCGGTGGAGCGCAGCTTCGGCTGGGTGCCGGTGCCCGGCCGGGACTAGCCGGCGCGCCGCTCCAGCTCGGCGAACCGCTGCTGCACCACGGACACCAGCACCCCCTTCACCGACTCCTTCTCCCGTGCGTCGCACAGGATCACCGGGACGCCCGGGTCGAGGTCGAGGGCGTCGCGCACGTCCTCCTCGGGGTAGCGCTCGGCGCCGTCGAAGCAGTTCACGGCGAGGGTGAAGGGGATGTTGCGGCGCTCGAAGTAGTCGACGGCGGCGAAGCAGTCCTGCAGCCGCCGGGTGTCGGCGAGGACGACGGCGCCGAGCGCGCCGCGGGCCAGCTCGTCCCACAGGAACCAGAAGCGGTCCTGGCCGGGGGTGCCGAAGAGGTAGAGGACGAGGTCGTCGCGGAGGGTGATGCGGCCGAAGTCCATGGCGACGGTGGTGGTGCGCTTGCCCTCCACGCCGGAGGTGTCGTCGACGGGCCTGCCCGCCTCGGTGAGCAGCTCCTCCGTGCGCAGCGGCCGGATCTCGCTGACCGCGCCGACGAGAGTGGTCTTGCCGACCCCGAAGCCCCCGGCGACCAGGAGCTTGAGGGCCACCGGGGCCGTCGCGGGGCGCGCGCGGCCGCGGTCGGAGCGCAGGGTCCTCATGGTGGTTCGTCCTCGTCTCGTGGGGGCGTCGCGGTGTCCCGCTCCCCCGGTGGAAGGTGATCGTTCCGCAGAGACCATGGCCACGACAAGTCTCTTCGGGTGCGCGGAGCCGCCCGCGCACCCGGCTCAGAGGGCCCGGAGCCCGTCGATCACCTCGCGCAGAATGCTTTCGTCGGGCAGTTCCGCCGGGGGCACCGGGCGGGTGACGCGGACGAGCCCGGCGTCGAGCAGGTCGCCGAGGAGCACCCGCACCACGCCGACGGGCAGGTCGAGCCCCGCGGCGAGCTCCGCGACCGAGCGCGGCTCGTCCCGGGTGAGCTCCGCTATGTCGAGGTGTTCCGGGGACAGCGTCTGGTCGGTGAGGGCGTGGGCGGCTGCGGGGTGCTCCGCAGGGTCCTCGGCGACGACGACCGCGATGAGGTCGAGGCCGGCCCCGTCCGCGCTGCGGGTGCGCCCGCGGGTCATGGCGTACGGGCGGACCACGGGGCCCGCCGCGTCGTCGTACCAGCGCACGTCCCCCTCGGCGGAGCCGTCCCCGGTCAGGCCGGCGGTCACCCCTCGGCGGCGACGCCGGTGCGCGGAGCGGTGGCCAGGTGCGCGCCCACCCGCTTGACGAGCAGCGTCATCTCGTAGGCGACCTGGCCGATGTCGGAGTCGGCGTCGGCGAGCACGGCCAGACAGCTGCCGTCGCCGGCGGCGGTGACGAAGAGGAACGCCTCGTCCAGCTCGACGACGGTCTGGCGGACCTTGCCCGCGTCGAAGTGCCGGCCGACGCCCTTGGCGAGGCTGTGGAAGCCGGAGGCCACGGCCGCCAGGTGCTCGCCGTCCTCGCGCGAGAGGTCCTTGGAGGTGCCGGTCGCCAGCCCGTCGCCGGAGAGCACGAGCGCCTTGCGGATGCTGCCGACGCGCTCGACGAGTTCGTCGAGGAGCCAGTTCAGCTCGCCCGTGCCGGCCGGTGCGCCGTTCACTGCGGTGGTTGTCGCGTTGTCGGCCTTCGGTGCGGTCATCGACCGTCCCCCTCAGATGTGGTTCCTGGTGCGGTTTTTCTCGCTGGTCTGTTCGGTGCGTCCGCCTCATTGTGCTCCCGGCCGCGCTGCCAGCCGCGCTGGAGGGCGGCCATCCTGGCCCGCACCTCGTCGGCGTCGCGCTCCGGTTCCGGACCGGCGGGGTCCGTCCCGGCGGCCCCGCCTCGGGCGGCGGCCTCCGGGTCCTTCTTCAGCTGGGGTGCCAGGCTCGCCTGGCGCACGCGCCGGGGCAGCCCGCCGGGGGGCGTCCGCTCGGCGCCGGGCCAGTCCGGGCGGTCCGCCGGGCGGACGGCCCGGGAGGCGGACCTGCGGCGCGGCAGCGGCAGCGGCCCCTCGCTCGCGTGGCCGTGCTCCTCGCCCTCGTCCGGGCGCGGTTCGAACGGGCACAGCACGGGGTCGTCCCCGGCCGTGACGGCGGCCGCGGGGAGCCGGTCGTGGGAGAGCGCGGTCCGCGGGGGCGGCACCGGGCCCCGGCCCTTGGTGAGCACCTGCTCGCCGGTGTCCTCGTCGCCCGAGCGGGGGCCGGTCTCAGTGAGCAGGTCCAGGGGGATGAGGACGACGGCGGTGGTGCCGCCGTAGGGGGAGGTCTGGAGCGAGACCCGCACGTCGTGGCGGCGCGCGAGCCGGCTGACGACGAACAGGCCGAGCCGGTCGGTGTCGGAGAGCTCGAACTCGGGGGTCTCGGCGAGGCGGAGGTTGGCCTCGAGGAGGGCCTCGGGGGTCATGCCGAGGCCGCGGTCGTGGATCTCCAGGGTGAAGCCGTTGGCGACGCGCTGGCCGTGCACCTGCACGGCGGTGTGCGGCGGGGAGAAGACGGTGGCGTTCTCCAGGAGTTCGGCGACGAGGTGGGTGAGGTCGCCGACGGCGGGGCCGCGCACGGACAGCCGGGGCAGGCGGCGCACCTCGATCCGCTCGTAGGCCTCGACCTCGGCGACGGCGCCGCGGACGACGTCCATGAGGCGGACGGGCTTGCGCCACTGCCGGGCGGGGGCCGCCCCGGAGAGGATGACGAGGCCCTCGGCGTGGCGGCGCATGCGGGTGGTGAGGTGGTCGAGGCGGAAGAGGTCCGCGAGTTCCTCGGTGTCCTCGGTGCGGCGCTCCATGGCGTCGAGGAGGGTCAGCTGACGGTGCAGCAGGACCTGGCTGCGGCGGGCGAGGTTGACGAAGACGTCGGCGACGCCGCGGCGCATGTCGGCCTGCTTGACGGCGGCCTCGACGGCGGCCCGCTGCAGGGTGTCGAGGGCCTTGCCGACCTGGCCGAGTTCGTCCGGCCCGAACTCCCGCGGCGGGGCCTCGGCGTCGAGGTCGATCCGCTCCCCCGCGGCCAGGCGGCGCATGATGCCCGGCAGCCGCACGCCGGAGGCCTCGTGGGCCTCCTTGCGCAGCTTGCGCAGGTCGCGCACGAGGCCGCGGCCGATGCGCAGGGAGATGACGAGCGAGCAGACGAGCGCGGCGAGGCCCAGGACGCCGGCGACGGCGGCCTTGGTCAGGACGCGGACGGCGATCGGCTCGACGCGGTCCGCGTAGCGGTCGGTGGCCTCGGTGTTCATCCGGGCGAGCTCGTCGAGCACGGCGCCGGCGGCCCGTTCCCAGCGCATCGGGTCGATGGTGTGCGGGGCGCGGGCGGCACCCGCGAGGATCACGGTGTCCTCGGCCGCGCGCAGGGCGTGCGGGCCGGCGCCGCGCCAGTACTCCTCGAAGATCTTCTGGTCGCCGGCGGGCAGCACGGAGAGGTTGGTGCTGTAGAGGATCTGCCGCTCGGCGACGCGGTCGGAGACGGCCCGCAGGTCCTGGCGGCTCATGCTGCCGGTGGTGAGGGCGGCCGCGAGGAGGGCGTCCTCGCGGGAGAGCGCCTCGCGGGCGCGGGCCACGCCGATGAGGGCGCGGGCCTGCTTGTCCATCTCGGCGTCCTCGAAGGCGCCGAGGCTGCCGAGGAAGGCGTAGTAGGGCTCCACCAGGTCGTTGTAGGCCTGGAAGGCCCCGTGGCGGCTGATGCCGCCGGCCTGCACCTTGCCGCGCAGGCCGTCCAGGTCGCCCAGGGCCTTCTCGATGCGCCGGAAGCGGACGTCGGTGGCCGGGCTCATGTCGTCGCGGACCTTGGCGGCGCCGGTGCGGAAGGCGGCGGCCGCCTTGTCGGTGGCGTCCTGGCGCTCGTGCAGGACGGCGAGGTTGTCGGCGCGGCGCGGGTCGGCGAGGTGGACGAGGGTCTGGCGGCGCTCCTTCTGCAGCGCGCGGACGAGCTCCTCGGCGGGGAAGCCCGCGGTGCGGATGGCCTCGGCGGCCGAGAGCAGCCGGGCGGCCTCGGTGCCGGTGATGACGGTGGCGAAGACCCACAGGCCCGTGAGGGACACCAGCGGCACCAGCAGCAGCGCCACGATCTTCCGGCGGATCGATTTCCCGCGAAAGCGCATGGCCTCCCCAACGTCAACCCCGCTCTGGTGGGGTGGTGTTCCGACAACAATGCGGCGTGAGCCTACTACTGCGGGGTACGGGACTCGAAGGCCAGTACGGTGATCGGACCGTCGTGGCGGCCACCCGTATGGCGGTAATTGCCTGTCCATGGGAACTATCGGGCACCGTCCCTCGCTCTTGTGGTGGGAGCCGGACCGCTGCGGCCGGTCTCGGCACGGACGGCGGCGGGGGCCGCCGACGAGGGGGTGATCCGTCGTGGAGCGGAATCATGACGACCCGTCGCGCCGGGCGCGACCGCCGCTGTGGGTGGAGGAGCCCGCGCGCCGGCGCCGGATGCCGGATCCGGTGCGCACCGCCGCGGTGCGCGCGGTCCTCTTCGTCGCCGTGACGCTCGTGCAGGCGATGGTCGCGGCGCTGTTCGCGTTCGCCGGGTCGTGGCTGGCGCTGCCGGCGCTGCTGTGCACCCTGGCGAGCGTCGTGGCGACGACCTGGGCGGTGCTCGACGTGTGGGTCACGCGACAGGTGTGGCGGCAAAGACACGGAGTGGTGTCCGTGCCCAGCAGTTCGGCGCGCGCGGGCAGAAGGGCCCGGCGCCCCGGCTTCCCCTGATCGTCAAGGGCCGGGTAGGTTCGGCGGTTGACGGTGTCGTACACCGGGCACGGGCGGGCGGACGGGCCATGGGGGGATGTACGGATGGCTGAGCGGGACCGGGCGGTGCATCGCATTCCGGAGGTGCTCCGGGATGCCGGCTGGACGGTGTGTCTGGTCGGCGAGGAGCAGTCGGGCAAGCTCGCCCAGGTGACCGCGGGGTTACGGCGCGGCCCGGATCCCTCGGGCTCGGGAAAGCTGATCACTTCCGGCTTCTCCTACTGGGGCCTGGAGTCCACGGTGGCCTGGGCCCACGCCTGCAACGACCTGTACTACCCCGTGATGCGCGAGAGCATCGCCTCCTTCAGCCGCCGCTGGCGGGGCCTGAGCGAGAGACTCCCCGACGGGCCGCTGCACTACGTGAGCCTCGGCCCCGGCACCGGGCAGAAGGACCAGGCCCTGCTGCGCTCCCTCGACAGCCGCGGCCGCTGCGGGTGCTACATACCGGTGGACGTCAGCGCCGAGATGCTGCGCCTCGCCCAGCGCGAGGCGCTGCAGCACCTGCACGTGCCCGTGGCGGACGTGCTCCCCGTCCAGCTGGACTTCTCGATGCCCGCCAACCTCGACCGGCTGGGCACCCTCATCCGCCGCACGGTGGGCAGCGAGCCCGTCGTCTACTCCCTGCTGGGCAACACCCTCGCCAACTTCGACAGCGACACCCAGCTGCTGGCGCTGCTGGCCGAGAAGCTGCTGCGGCCGCTGGACCGCTTCCTGCTGGAGGTGGCCACCACGGCCGGGCAGGACGAGGTCGCGGCCCGCGCCGCCGCGCAGGAGTACGAGAACAGCCCGCGCTTCCGGGAGTTCGTCACCAGCGCCCTGCTGCAGTACACCGACCTGCAGATCGACATGAACAGCCTCAGCTGCGAGGGCCTGGTCGAGGACGACCGGGCGCTGAAGATCAAGGTGATCTACCGCAACCGCACGGGGGCGGAGCTGCAGCTCACGCTGCCCGACCGCAGCACCGTCCGGTTCCCCGACCAGGACACCATCCGTCTCCTCCTCAGCCGCAAGTACACCCGCGCCGGGCTGGAGAAGATGCTGGTGGAGGCGCGGGTGACCCCGGTGGGCGAGACCCACGAGGCCGGTCACACCGCCTTCGACGGGCCCGCGTTCGGGATGACGCTGCTGCTCCTGGCCCCCGGGGACGGGACCCGGCCCGCCGGCCCCAACCCCTTCGACTGACGGCCCGGCGCCGTGGGGCTCCTCGGCCGGCTCAGCCGGCAGTTCTTCGCCGCCGCCACCATCACCTGCCTGCTGGTCGCCCTCGGCATCTGCGGGTGGTGGCTGACCGTCGCCCGGGGCCGCGACGACCACTTCGAGCCCGCCACGTCCGGGCTCGCGCTCGTCGCCGCCGTCACCGGGGTCTACGCCGAGCGGCGGGCGGCGGCCCGCGAGCGGCGCACCCAGGCGCTGCACGCACTGGCCGACGAGCTGGTGAAGAACACCGAACTGCTCGGCACCGGCTTCGCGCCGCTGGACCGGTTCGCGCCCAGGGCGCGCGTCTATCCCCGGCTGATGCAGTCGGCCACGGACGCCGCCCTGGTGTCGGGGGCGTTCTCCGAGCCCGGGCACGACGAGCTCGTCGCCCTGCTGCACCGCTGGCGGGACGCCGTGCACGACTTCAACCGGCGGCTGGACCTCACGGAGCTGCGCACGTACGTCTCACGGGTGCCGCCGGAGGAACTGCTGGCGATCGACGAAGCCATGCACCGGCCCGGCGGGCAGCTCGCCGTGCTGCGGCAGCTACGCGGCAGCGTCGAGGAGGTGTTGCGGGGGCGGTACGCGGAGCCCGGGCTCGCCGCTCGGCTGCAGCGGCCCGGGTGACGGCCTGTTCTAGGCGGGGACCTCCTCCGGCGGGCGGCGGTACATCCGCGTCGCCGTGATCTCGCCGTGGACGGCCTCCGCGCCCTCGTCCCGCTGCGGCAGGCCCGGCCGCAGGTGCTCCTCCACGCTGATGTACTTCAGGCCCGCCCTCAGGTCGGCGTCGTTGCGCAGCCGGATGACCAGCGGGAACTCGGCCAGGGCCGTGGTGTCGAACAGGCCGGTGGTGTAGAGCAGCTGCACGCCGAGCGCGTCGGCGACGGCCCGCTGGAGCTCCAGCAGGTACGTGGCGTTGGCGCGGCCGATGGGGTTGTCCAGGAACAGGGTGCCCGCGTGGCGCTGCTTGTCCCGGCCCCGGTCGTTGCTGCGCAGCGCGGCCATGGTGCAGTACAGGGCGATGGCCGCCGTGAGCAGCTGGCCGCCGGAGAAGACGTCGCCCATCTGCCGGACGGGCACCCGCTCGGCGCGCAGCACCGCGTCGGGCTTGAGGATCTCCACGGCGACGCCGCGCGGCTGCAGGGCCGCCTGGACGCCGCGCAGCAGCAGGGACATGCCGTCGCGGCGCAGGTCGGAGTTCTTCTTGACGGCCGAGCGGGTCGCCTCGTCGATGACCTCGCCGAGGCGCTCGGTGAGGGTGCTCTGGTCGGGGTCGTCGAAGCGGATGCGCAGGAACTCCTGGCCCGACCACTCCCCCAGGCCCTCGGGCAGGCGCGAGAGGCGCTGCGCGGAGCGCAGGGTGGTCAGGGAGGACTCCACGAGGCCGCGCAGCCGGTCCACGATGCTGTCGCGGTTGCGCTCCAGCTGCTCCAGCTCGTCGGTCAGCACGCGCAGGCGGGGCGCGAAGGCCTCGGCCCAGGCGGCGGCGTGCTCGGGCAGGGCGGCCGCGGGCAGTTCGCGGATCTGCTGGCGGGCGGGGGTGCGCACCTGCTCGTAGCGGGTGGAGTTGGCGTGCCGGACGAGGACGTCGCTCGCCTCGCGGACCGCGGACTCGGCTGCCGACAGGTCGCCGGCGCAGCCGCGCAGGGAACGGCGGGCCTCGGCCGCGGCCTGACGGGCCTCCTCCAGGCCGCCGGCGTACGGCTCGGTCTGCTCGGTCTCCTCCTCCGCGGAGTTGTCGCGCAGCAGGTCGCGCAGGAGGGCCGCGGTGTCGTCGAAGCCGGTGGCGGCGTCCTCGGCGGCCCGGTGGGCGCGCAGCAGGTCGCCGTGGGTGGTGCGGGCGCGCTCCAGGGCGTCGGTGCGGGCGGCGAGTTCGGCGGTGACGGTGCGCAGGAGCTCCTTGGCGCGGTCGGCGTCGCCGGGCACGAGGTCCTCGGGGAGCTCGGTGTGCGCGTCACCGTCGGCGGGGGCGAGGCGCTCGGCCTCGCCGCGCAGCCGGCCCAGCTGCTCACTGGCCGCGGACGCGCGGCTCTCCAGCATCTGGACGAGCTCCTCGGCGCGGGCCGCGGCGGCCTGCCGGGAGGGCCCGTCGGCGCCCTCGGTGCCCTCCAGGAGCTGGGCGGCGCGGGTGCGCACCTTGTTGGTGAGGCGGTCGAGCTCGTTGCGGGCGGCGCTCTCGTCGCTCTCGGCGCGGGCCTGTTCGGCGCGCAGATCGGCGCCGACGCCGACCTTCTCGTACACCTGGGAGGCGGCGCGGTAGGCCTCGCGCAGGGCGGGCAGCGAGGCGGTGGGCGGCTCGGCGGCCTCGGGCACCTCGTCGGGGGCGCCGGCGATCTCCGCGCGCTCGGCGCGCAGGGCGCGGGCCGTGCGGCGGGCGTCGTCGGCGGCCCGCTGGGCGGCGCGGCGGTCCTCGTCGGCGGCGCGGGCGCGGTCGACGCAGACGGCCGCGCGCTCCTCGGCCTCGGCGGCCTCCTCGGCGAGCTCTCGGGCGCGCGTCTGCCAGGTGGCGCGCTCGCGCAGGCGGTAGGCGAGCCCGGCGAGGGCGTCGGCGACGCGGCGGGCGCGCTGGGCGGTCTCCTGCCGCTCGTCGCGCACGCGGGCGGCCTCGGCAGCGGTCTCCTCGGCCTCGGCGCGGGCGGCGCGCAGGCCGGTCAGCTCCTCCTGGGCGGTGTCCGCGGCGGCGCGGGCCCGGGCGGCCTCGGCGGCCAGCTCGGCCAGGCGGCCGGCGGGGCAGCCGGCGCGCCACGAGGCGAGGCGGGCGGCGAGGGTGCGGTCGCCGGCGAGGCGGGCCGCTATGGCGCGGATCTCCTCGTCGCGGGCGAGGGAGCGCTCACGCAGGGTGTGCCGCTCCTCGTCGGCGGCGCGCTCGTCGTGCATGGCGGGGTTGGGCGCCACGAGGAACACGCCGTCGTCCTGGCGGCCCGTCTCCGGTACGGGTGCGAGCAGGGCCTCGGAGGTGCCGACGGCGAGGGCGGAGCGGGGCAGCAAGGACGCCGCGCCGAGCACGTCGCGGGCCCGGGCGTGGGAGTCGGTGTCGGTGATGACGACGCCGTCGACGAGCTCGGGGCGGGCCGCGAGGACGGCGGCGTGCCGGGCCGGGTCGACGGCCTGGGCGAGGTAGCGCCAGCCGGGCAGGGCGGGGATGCCGTGCTCGCCCAGGTACTCCACGGCCGCGAGGACGTCGGGGCGGGGCGGCAGCAGGCCGCCGTCGCCGAGGGCGCCCAGGATGCGGGAGTCGTCGGCGGCGGCCGTGCGCAGGTCGAACAGGTGCCGCTCGGAGGTCGCGACGCTGTCGTCGAGCAGCTCGCGCAGCGCGTCGGCGTTGCGGTCGAGCTCCTCGGCGCTCAGCGGGCCGGTCCCGGCACGGCGGGGGGCGGGCGCCGCGCCGTCGGTCTGACGGCGGGCGGCCGCGCGGACGGCGCCCGGGTAGTACGGGGCCTCGCCGTCGGGCGCGCCCTCCAAGGAGCGGCGCGGGGCGGGCGGGCGGCCGTCGCCGTGCGCGCCGGTCTCGGTGCGCTGGCCGGGCACCTGGCCGGAGACGTCCGGCTCGGGCAGGCCCAGCAGCTCGATCAGGCGCTGCTCGGCGCCGATGGACTCGGCGGCGCGGCGCTCGGCGTCGTAGGCGCCCTCGGCGGCCGTGGCGGCGTCCGCGGCGCGGGCGGCGGCCAGTTCGGCGCGGCTCTCGGCGGCGGCCGTCTCCTTGGCCCGGTCGGCGGCCTGACGGGCGGTCTCCCGCGCGGACTCGTACGCGGCGACGGCCGGCTTCTCGGCGTCGCTGGCGGCGAGGGCTGCGCGGGCCGGGTCGGCGTCGCCGGCCTCGTCGATCCAGCCGGCGCGGACGGCCTCGGCGGTCTCCTGCTCGACCTCGGCCAGGCGCTGGCGCAGGTGACCGGACTCGCTGCGGGCGCGCTGGGCCTCGGTGGCGGCCGCCGTGGCGTCGCGGTGGGCGGCCTCGCTCGCCTCCTGGAGGGCCGCGGAACGCTCCTCCTCCTCGTTGGCGCGCTGCTCGCCGTTCTCGGCGGCGGTGTTGAGGGCCCGTACGAGCTCGGTGGCGGCCCGGGTGCGGGCGGCCAGGGCCGGGGCGGCGTCGCGCTCGGCCTCGTGGATGGCGGCGGCGACGCGCGCGGAGCGGTCGGCGGCGGCGCGGTGGCGCAGGACGGTCTCGGCGGCCTGCCAGGCGGAGTGCAGCGTACGGGCGTCGTTGAGCTCGCGGCGCTGGGCGGCGGCGGCCTTCTCGGCCGCGGCGAGGGCCAGGGAGGCGTGCCGGTAGGCGATCTCGGCCGCGACCAGGGAGCTGCGGCCGCGCTCGGACTCGGCGTCGGTGACGGCGTGGGCCGCGGCGGCGACCCGCTCGGCCAGCTCGGCGGTCCGGCCGCGCTCCTCGAACGCGCGGGCGGACAGGCGGCGGGCGAGGCCGCGGGTACGGCGCTCGGCGCCGGCGTGCACGCCGCGGGCCTGCTCGCGCTTGACGGCCGCCTCGGCGATGCGCGACAGCAGGTCGAGGGAGCCGGCGGTGAAGTCCCGCTCGGCGGTGAGCTCGGCGCGGCGGCCGAGCTTGTGGGCGAAGCCGTGCACGAGGTCGGCGAGGCCGTCGGTGTCGCGGGTGTCGGTGACCGCGCGCAGCAGCAGGTCGGTGAAGTCCGAGTCGTTCTTGACGGCGAAGAGGCCGGCGGCCTCGCCCTCGTCGGCGTTCATCTCGCGCTGGTAGCGGAAGAGTTCGGGGTCCAGGCCGAGCTCGCCCAGGTGCTCGTTCCAGCGCTCGTGGATCTCCTCCCAGACCACATCCAGGTGGGGGTAGGCCTTGCCGGCCTCGGTGAGGGCGTCGCGGAAGCCCTTCATCGTGCGGCGGCGGCCCCGTGCGCCGGAGGCGCCGGAAAGCACGGAGCCGGAAGAGCCGTCGGCGGCGCTGCGCATCGCGGTGGACTCGGCCACGGGCAGCGCGTCCAGGCTCAGGCCCGGGCCGGGGCGGAAGGAGTACCAGGCCTCGGCGAACTTGCGCGGGTCGTTGGAGACCTGGCGGCCGCGCCACTCGCTGACCTTGCCGACGACGATGCTCTCGCCCGTCAGGACGTGCTGCCACTCCAGGGCGACGTGCCCGCAGTCGTCGGCCAGCAGGAACTTGCGCAGCACGCCCGAGCTGGCGCCGCCCAGGGTGTTGCGGTGGCCGGGCAGCATCACCGAGAAGATGAGCTTGAGGAGGACGGACTTGCCGCCGCCGTTCTCCAGGAAGAGCACGCCCGCCGGGGCCGGGCGGCGCGGCGGGCCGACGGGCTCCTCCTCGAAGAACTCCGCCTGCGCGGGCGCGGGGGTGGGCACGGGCGCGCCCACTCCCCGCAGGTCCAGCACGGTGTCGGCGTAGCGCGCACCGGCGGGTCCGATGGAGTAGAGGCGGACCCGGGACAGCTCGTACATGGCGGACTCTCGTGTGTGGCGGGACGGTTGTCAGGCGGAGGGGCTGTGCTGGTCTTCGAAGAAGGGCAGGCCGGCGTCGGCGACGAGGTCGAGGGCGTCGGCGTCGTCCGGCGGGAGGAGGGTCGCGCTGCCGTCGCCCACGGTCACGACGCCGAGCTCCAGCAGCTCGGCCATGGCGGCGGTGCCGGCCATGTCGCGGACCTGGAGCTGGTAGCGGGCCGTGGTGCGGAAGGCGCCGCCGGCGTCGTCGCCGGTGCGCTGCAGGAAGCCGGAGTCGACGAGGAAGGCGACGGCCTTGGCGATGATGCCCGTGGTGGAGCCGGCCAGGCGGCGGGCGTCCTTGGTGGCGCCGGTCGCACTGCGGCGCGCGTAGACCCGCCAGGCGGCTTCCAGGCCGGGGGCGTCCGTCGTCGGGTCGGTGTTCTCGCCCTGCTCGGCGGCGCGCTCCTCCAGGCGGCGGCACGCCTGCCGGACGAACGCGTCCACGCCGTTGACGGTGATGCGGCCGATGTAGCCGTCGTCGGCCAGGTCCTCCGGGCGGGGGAACGCCAGGGCGGCAACCGCGAGGTGGGCGAGGCCGTGCAGGAAGCGGTCGCCGGAGTCGGCGGTGGCGCGGCGGGCGTAGTCGCCCATACGGACGGCGAAGACGGAGTCCTCCGCGGCGGTCACCGCCATGCCGGCGCGGGTGGACACCTCCAGGACGATCAGGCCGAGACCGGCCGCGACGGCGTCCGCGAGGCGCGCGAAGGCGGGGTCCTCGCGGTGGCGGCGCAGCAGCTCGGCGTACTCGGCGTCCCGCGCGGGCACGAGCTTGGGCTGCAGCCCGAACGCGACGAGGCGCGCGGCGTCGGCGGCGTCCGCCGGGGTCACGGTGCCGGCGCCGCTCGCCGCTCGCGCCTCCCCGCTCTCGCCGGCTTCGCCCGCACCGGGCTCGTCGGCCGGGGCCTCGGCGTCGTACTCAGTCACGGTGTGCTCCTGCGGATGTGGTCTTTCGGTGGGCCCGGCACCGCCGGAATGCGACGTCGTGGCCCGTCGCCGTCGCGGCGGGAGGGAGGACCCGGCTTCCCGGGAACGCATGGGTGGCCGTTGCAGCGGCGAGGTCCCCCCTGCCGGGGCGGCTGCCGGCCGTACTCTCTTGCCCGCCGCAACGGCGGGAAGACGTACGGTGCGTCCCGGCGGTGCCGCACCGGCTGCAAGTCGTCGGCGTCACGCGCGGGCGAGCCGCACTCCCGGGCCGGGCACAACCCCGGGCCGCCCGCCGCAGGCGGGCCGTCATGATGCCTCCGCTCGGTCCGCGGCCATGCCGGCCGCGTCGAGCAGGGCCGTGCCCACGATGAGGTCGGCGCCGCCGAATTCGGGGTCGTCGAGGGGCGTGCCGTCGTCGACGGCGAAGAGCAGGGACTGCTCGCCCTGGCGGTAGGCCGTGCCGACGGCGGGGCTCGCGGCGTGGACGGCGAGGAGGGCGACGAGGTAGGGCAGTTCGGGGTCGCGGCGGCGGGCCTCGGCGAGGAGGCCGGAGAGCCGGCGCGGCGCGTCGGGCGGCAGGGTGAGCAGCTCCATGGCGCTCGCCAGCTGCTCCTCGCTGAAGCGGCTGTCGTCCGGTGTGGCGATGAGGTCCGGCTCGGGCATCTCCGCCCCGAGGTGCTCCCGCTCGGCGGGCGGGGTCAGCAGCATGTCGACGAGGTCGCCGACGCGGACGGAGACGGGCGTGCGCAGCCCCGTGCCGCGGGCGAAGAAGGCGTCGGTGACACGCCCGGCCGCCTCCAGCGGCAGCGGCAGCACGGGGGCGAGGAGCTGCCCGTAGAGGTCGAGGCCGGCCCGGCCCGCGCTCACCGCGAACGCCTGGCGGTCCTGCTCGGCGCGGAAGAGCGGCCCGGCTTCCAGCAGCCGGGACTGCAGCTGGGTGTGGCGGCGGATGCAGTCCTTGACGATGTCGACGAGCTCGGCGGCACGCCGCTTGTGCTCGGGTTCTTCGGCCTCGTCGCGCGCCTTGCGGATGTTGGTGAGGATCGCGTTCTCGTGGCGGTAGCGGTCGGCGACGTGGTCGAGCGCTTCGGCGATCATGTCGGGGACGGCCCGCAGCCAGTCGACGGCGCGGACGTTGCGCCGGGTGGCGTCGAGGGTCTTGCGGAGGGTCTCGGCGTACTGCACCGTGCGGTAGCGCGCCTGCTCGGCGGCGAGCTGCGCGTCGGCGAGGCGGCCCCGGCTGATGAGGACCTCGAGCTTGACCTCGGCGGCGATCTGGGCGCTGGTGACGTCGGTGTCGAGGGCGCCGACGAGGACGTTGACGGCCTCGTCCGTGGTGCGCAGGAAGACCGTGCCACCGGGCCCGGGCACCTCTTCGACGAGCTTGAAGTCGTAGTCGCGCCGGACGTAGACGCCGTCGGCACCGAAGGTGCCGTAGACGGCGCGGAAGCCGCGGTCGACGCTGCCGACGTTGATGAGGTTCTCCAGGACCCAGCGGGCCACCCGCTCGTGCTCGGCCTGCGGGCGCTCGGGGGCCTGGGCGGCGACGCGCGGCTGCAGCCGGGCCACTATCTGCTCGTGGTCGGCGCCGGTGTCGAAGTCCATGTTGAGCGTGACCAGGTCGATGGCGGCGAGCGCCACCTCCGCCATGGCGTAGACGCCGTACTCGCCCGCGAGGTTGGCCTTGCGCGCGTCCAGGTCGTGCAGCGGCGCCGTGCAGGCGAGCGCGCGCAGGCGGCGGGCCAGGCCCTCGTCGGCGGCCGGGCCCGGGGCCGGTCGCGACGGCCCGTTGAGCTGGGGCGGAGCGGCCGCCGGGGCTGGAGAAGTCACGTCGCACAGAGTAGGCGGTCGCACGGACAACGGACGAAACGGCACGGGCGGAATGTCCCGCCTCGCCCCTAGTGTGTGGCTCCGCCTTCCGCACGGATGTCCGTGGTGCGCCCGGCCGCGGTGACGGCGATCACACAGAGTGCCTCGGCGGCGGCGGGGACGGGCAGGGAGGGCAGGGCCCGGTCGGTGACCTGTCCGGGGGCGTAGGGCACGTGCACGAATCCGCCCCGCAGCCCGGGGCGTTCGGTGGCGGCGAGGTGCATCAGGCCGTAGAAGACGTGGTTGCAGACGAAGGTCCCGGCGGTCTGGGAGACCGAGGCGGGCAGGCCCGCGTCCCGTACGGCGGCGACGCACGCCTTGACGGGGAGGGTCGCGAAGTAGGCGGCGGGGCCGCCGGGGACGACGGGCTCGTCGACGGGCTGCGCGCCCGCGTTGTCGGGGATGCGGGCGTCGTCGATGTTGACGGCGATGCGTTCGACGGTGACGTCGGGGCGGCCGCCCGCCTGACCCACGCACAGCACGAGGTCGGGCGCGGTGCGCTCGACGGCCTCCCGCAGGGCGTCGAGGGAGGCGCCGAAGGCGCAGGGCAGCCGGGCGGTGGAGAGGACGAGTCCCTCGGGCGCGCGTGCGGCGGCCGCGCGCACGGCCTCCCAGGAGGGGTTGAGGGCCTCTCCGTCGAAGGGCTCGAATCCGGTGAGCAGGACGCGGGTCATGGGGTCGTTCCCTTCCCGGGGCCGTCAGACGGCGAAGAGGTACATGATGGCGATGTTGCAGCCGAGCAGGGCGACGGCCGTGGGAAGTTGCGCCTTGATGGGCCCGTACTGGTCCTTCAGTTCGAGCAGGGCCGCGGGGACGACGTTGAAGTTGGCGGCCATGGGCGTCACGAGCGTGCCGCAGAAACCGGCGAGCATGCCGATGGCCAGGACGGCCGGGGCGTTGCCGTGCTCCTGGACGACGAGGACCGGCCAGCCGACGGCCGCGGTCATGACGGGGAAGGCGGCGAAGCCGTTGCCCATGACGACGGTGAAGAGGAACATGCCGGTGCAGTAGACGACGACGGCCAGGAAGAGGGAGCCGTCGGGCAGCACCGCGGTGGTGATCCTGCGGACCTGGTCGCCGACGCCGGCGACGGAGAAGATGGAGCCGAGGGTGGCGAGGAGCTGGGGCAGGAGCATGGCCCAGCCCATCGACTCCAGCATGGACCGCCCGGCGTGCAGGGGTGTCGCGAGCCGCTTCTCGCGCAGCATCACCATGCCGACGACGAGGGCGACGACGGCGCCGATGCCGAGCCCGAGGATGGTCTCGCTGCCCTTCTGCAGGACGGGCTCGCCGTCCAGGGAGAGCTTCTTGACGCCGACGGCGCAGATCAGGGCGACGACGGGGATGGTGAGCGCGGGGACGAAGAGGCGGCTGCCCCAGCGCGCGGCGCGTGCTTCCCGCTGTTCGGGCGTGGCCGCGCCGCCCTTGCCGCGCCCGGTGAACCCGAAGCCCGCGAGGCAGACCATGACGAGGACGGCCGCGCCCAGGGGTTCGGCGGGGGCCGACTTGTCGGCGACCCAGGTGCCGTAGACGAAGCCGAGGCCGAGCAGGCCCCAGAACGCGGCCGTGCCGTAGCGCTTGGGGTTGGTGCGGTCGGTGAGCATCTGCGCGGCCATCACCAGGAAGATGCCGCCGACCAGCCAGTAGAACCACTCGGCCTTGATCACTTGACGCTCTCCCCGAGGTCGGCGCTCCGGTCCGGCCCGGCGGACCCCGCGAGCAGTTGGCGGTCGAGCCGCAGCAGCCGCCAGCCGTGGACGGCGAGCGCGCACAGGGCCGTGGGGATCGCCCACAGCGCGAGCTGCAGCGGTTCGAGGTGCGTGTGGTACGTGGTGTTGACGAAGCCGGTGATCAGCAGGATCGATCCGACGGCCAGGAAGACGTCCTCGCCGAAGAAGAGCCCGACATTGTCCGCGCTCGCGGCGAACGAGCGCACCTTCTCGCGGGCCTTTTCGCCCAGCGGCCCGTGGCGGCGCTCGGCGGCGCCCTCGGCCATGGGCGCGGCGAGCGGCCGCACGGTCTGGGCGTGCCCGAAGACGTTGTTGAGGCCGACGGCGGCGGCGATCTGGCGCAGCAGGAGGTAGAGCGCCAGGAAGCGGCCCGCGGTGAGCCCGGCGAAGCGGGTGATCAGGCGGCGGGCCTGTTCCTGGAGGCCGTGGTGTTCGAGCAGGCCGATGACGGGCAGCGTGATGACGAAGATCGTCACCGAGCGGCTGGAGGCGAACCCGGTGCCGAAGGCGGCCAGGACGCGCTGGGGGGAGAGGCCGCCGAGGAGGCCCGTGACGATGCCGGCGGCCCCGACCACCAGCAGGGGGTTGCGCCTCGTGGCGAAGCCGAGCACGACCACGAGGACACCCAGGAGAACGATCATGGGTTTCGCCTTCCGGGATCCCGGACGGCCCTCACTCGATCGGGTGAGGGGATTGGCGAGGAGGCTAAGATATTGTTCAACAATTCTCAATAGGTATTGGGGATGACGATGGCCCTGTCCACTGCGCAGCGCGTGGCCGACGTGCTCCGCGACCGCATCGAGGGCGGCGGTCTGCCGCCCGGCACCCGGCTCTCCGAAGAGGCCCTCGGCCGGGACCTCGGGGTCTCGCGCAACACGCTGCGCGAGGCGTTCCGCCTGCTCATCCACGAGAGCCTGGTCGTCCACCGGCTCAACCGCGGCGTCTTCGTCCGCGTCGTCGACCCCGCCGACGTCACCGACATCTACCGGGTGCGCGCCGCCCTGGAGTGCGCCGGCGTCCGGGCCGCCGCGGGGGCCGGACGCCCGCTGCGCGAGGCCGTGACCGCGGCGGTGAAGGAGGCCGAGCGCGCCGCCGCCGGGGGCGACTGGCAGGAGGTCGGCTCGGCCGACCTGCGCTTCCACCGGGCGCTGGCCGCCCTGTCCGGCAGCCCGCGCATCGACGCCGCGATGGACCGGCTGCTGGCCGAACTGCGCCTGGCCTTCCACGCGATGCCCTCGGCGCGCCGCTTCCACGAACCCTTCCTGGCGCGCAACCGCGCCCTCGCACGGCTCCTGGAGGACGGCGAGTACGGACGCGCGGAGAGCGAGCTGACCACCTATCTGGACGACGCCCGGGAGCTCATCCTGGGCGCTCTGCGGGAGCGGGAAGGGGAGAACGCATGAACGTCCACGGCACCGCCGTGCTCGACCTCAACGCCGACCTCGGGGAGGGCTTCGGGCGCTGGCGCCTGACCGACGACGACGCCCTGCTGTCCGTGGTGACGAGCGCGAACGTCGCCTGCGGCTTCCACGCCGGCGACCCCTCCACCATGCGGCGGGTCTGCGAGCGCGCCGCCGAACGGGACGTGCGCATCGGCGCCCAGGTCTCCTACCGAGACCTGGCCGGCTTCGGGCGCCGCGCCATGGACGTGCCCCCGGACGAGCTCGCCGACGAGATCACCTATCAGATCGGCGCCCTGCGCGCCTTCGCGCTCGCGGCCGGCTCGGACGTCGCCTACGTCAAGCCGCACGGAGCGCTCTACAACCGCACGGTCGCCGACGCCGAGCAGGCCGCGGCCGTGGTCGCCGGGGTGCTGCGCGCGGGCGGGTCCCTGCCCGTGCTGGGCCTGCCGGGTTCGCAGCTGCACGAGGCCGCGGCCGGGGCCGGACTGCCGGTGGTCGCCGAGGCGTTCGCCGACCGCGCCTACACGGCCGCGGGCACCCTGGTGCCGCGCCGTACCCCCGGTGCGGTCGTCCTCGACCCGGACGCCGTCGTCGCCCGCTCCGTACGGATGGCCCGGGAGGCGGCCGTCACGTCCCTGACGGGCGAGGAGGTCACGGTCCGGGCCCGCTCCCTGTGCCTGCACGGCGACACTCCGGGCGCCGCGGACCTCGCCCGCCGGGTCCGCGCGGCGCTGGAGGCCGCGGGCGTCCGGCTGGAGGCCTTCGCGTGAGCGCGCCCCGCGCCCGCCCCCTGCGCGTCGGCCCGCACGCCCTGCTCGTCGAGGTCGCCGGCGGCGAGGAGGCCCAGGCGCTCCACGCCGAGCTGCTGCGCCGCCGGGCCGCGGGGACGCTGCCGGCCGTGGCCGAGATCGTGCCCGCGGCGCGCACCGTCCTCCTCGACGGCCTGGCCGACCCGCAGGCCCTCGCCGCCGACATCGTGCGCTGGGACGTACCGCCGCTCACGGCCGCCGACGGCGATCCCGTGGTCCTGCCGGTCCGCTACGACGGGGCCGACCTCGCCGAGGTGGCGGACCTGTGGGGCGTCGCCGCGGAGGAGGTCGCAGCGATCCACTCCGGCCTGGAATTCCGCGTCGCCTTCTGCGGCTTCGCCCCCGGCTTCGGCTATCTGACCGGCCTGCCGGAGCACCTGCACGTGCCGCGCCGGGCCACGCCGCGCACGTCCGTGCCCGCCGGGGCGGTCGGACTGGCGGGCCCGTACACCGGCGTGTACCCCCGCTCCTCCCCCGGCGGCTGGCAGCTCATCGGCCGGACGGACGCCGTCCTGTGGGACGCGGCACGGGAACCGGCGGCGCTGCTGGCCCCCGGCACCCGCGTACGTTTCGAGGTGAGCGCATGACCGGAACCGAAGCGGACGGCCGGACGACCGGAACGGGCGGCCTGCCCGAGGCGGTCGGCCGTACGCCCGAAGCGGACAGACGCCCGTCCGAAACGGTGAGCCGCACGTCCGAAACGGACGGCAGGGCCCCCGGAGCGGACGGCCGCATGGCCGGACCGGACGGCCGCACGCCTGGAGCGGGCGAGCGCCACTCCGGAGCGGAGGGGCGCGACTCCGAAACGGACGAGCGCCACTCCGGAACAGGCGGCCGCACGCCCGGACCGGACGACCGCACCCCCGGAGCGGACGACCGCGGCTCCGGAACGGACAGCCGGACGACCCGAGCGAACGACCGCCACTCCGGAACGGACAGCCGGACGACCGGACCGGACGACCGCGACTCCGGAACGCGCCAGCGCCCCTCCGGAACAGACGGCCGGACGACCCGAGCGAACGAACGCGACTCCGGAACGGACAGCCGCACGCCCGGACCGGACGACCACGACTCCGGAACGCGCCAGCGCCCCTCCGGAACAGACGGCCGGACGACCCGAGCGAACGACCGCCCCTCCGGAACGGACAGCCGGACGACCGGAGCGGAGGACCGCGGCTCCGGAACGAACGCCCGGACGACCCGAGCGGGAAGCGGCACGCCCGCCCTGACCGTCGTCCGCCCCGGCGCCCTGACGACGGTGCAGGACCTCGGCCGGCCCGGCCACGCGCACCTGGGCGTCGGCCGCTCCGGCGCCCTGGACCGCCCCGCGCACGCGCTCGCCAACCGGCTCGTCGGCAACCCCGCCGGCCTCGCCGCGCTGGAGACCACCGTCGACGGCTGCGCCGTGCGCACCACGGCGGCGGTGACCGCCGCCGTGACCGGCGCCCCCTGCGCGGTGCGGGTCGACGGCCGCCCGGTGGCCTGGGGCGCGGCGGTACGGGTCCCGGCGGGTGCGGTGCTGGAGGTGGGCCGGGCTTCCTGGGGGCTGCGCAGCTACGTGGCGTTCGCGGGGGGCCTGGCCGTGCCGCCGGTGCTCGGCAGCCGCTCCCGCGACCTGCTGTCGGGGCTGGGGCCGGACCCCCTGGCCGTGGGCACGGAGCTGCCGCTCGGCGCGCCCTGCGGGCCCTCCACGGGCGCCGACGCCGTGCCCTGGCCGGGCCCGCCGGCCGGCGGGCTGGTGCTGCGGGTCGTGCTCGGCCCGCGCGACGACTGGTTCACGCCCGCCGCGCTGCGCACCCTGGCCCGCGGGGGCTTCCGGGTGTCGGCCGCGAGCAACCGGATCGGCCTGCGCACGGAAGGCCCGGCCCTGGAGCGCGCCGCGGAGGGCGAACTCCCGAGCGAGGGGATGGTCCTGGGCGCGGTCCAAGTCCCTCCGGACGGCCGCCCGGTCGTCTTCCTCGCCGACCACCCGACGACCGGCGGCTATCCCGTCGTCGGCGTGGTCCCCGAGGCGAGCCTGTCCGCCGCGGCACAGGCCGTTCCCGGCACGCCGGTGCGGTTCGTACCCGTGCGCGGCTGAGACGGCGCCCGGCCACGGTCCGGGCACGCGCCGCCCTGCAGGCCCGCGGGGCCGCACGGTGCGGCCCGGGGCCGCGGGGCCGGGAGCTCGCCCGGCCCCGCGGCCCTCGCGGTCAGTCCAGTCCGCGGATGATGTGCGACTCGGCGTCGGGGTCCTCGCCGGTGCGTTCCGGCGCCTCGCCCGGGGCCGTACGGCGGGCCCTCGCGGTCTCCTCCCGGGTCTCGCCCCGGTGCTGCATCCGCTCGCCCTGCCCCTTGAGCTGTTCCACGGCCGCCTCCTCGCTTCGCCGAACCCCCGGAAACCGACTGGCCGGGTTCCCCCAGGGTGACGGGCCGAAACCGGGCCCCAACACAGGGGAAATCGCCAGATATGACGACCCCCATTCAGGTGAAAATGCCTCCAATCAGGTTAAAATGCAGGCAGGTCCGACCTGACACGGAAAGAAGGTGGCCGACGTGACCGCTCCTACGTCGCCCCGGATAGAACAGCACCCGGACATCCTGGCGCTCCGCGCCCACTCCGAAGCGGCGACGAGCACGCCCGTCGCCCAGGCCGTCGAGGCACTCGCCCTTCTCTGCGGTGTCTATCTGGCCGCATCGCCATGGATTGTGGGCTTCAGCGGCGCATCCACCCTTGCCATCCACAACCTGATCGTGGGAGCAGCCTTTGCTTGCCTGGTCGGTGGTTTCGGGCCCGCCTACGAGCGCACGCACGCGATGAGCTGGGCCGCACTGTGTCTCGGCGCCTGGACGATCATCTCCCCCTGGGTCGTCTCCGGGCACGCGTTCGTCACGCACGCCATCGTGAGCAACGTCATCGTCGGCGCGGTCGCCTGCCTGGTGGCCCTCGCCCTGGCACGCATGGGGATGGCGAGGTCACGGCGCTGACCGCCCCACAGTCTGAAAAAGGCTGGATTTCGCCGTTCTGCCGTTCTGCCGTCCGCACCGTCCACGCCGCCCCCCTTCCGGCGGCCTTCCCCCTCCGGCCCCGTCGCCCCGCACACCGGGCGGCGGGGCCGGAGCCCGTCACGGGACGACCACGCCGCCCACACCCACCGCGCGGCAACAACAACCACCCCATTCACCCGGGGGGATGAAAACTCGGGTGATGTTCGTACCTGATGACTCCGCCGGACGGGAAGTGGCAATGCTCCCCCTCCCACTGATCACACCAACCTCACGAGGTCCGACGCATGACGATCGAGGCGCTGCCCGAGGGGCCGCGCGACCGGGGGGCCCAGGGATGAGCCACCTCTACAGCTACAGCGCGCCCGGGGTCGGCACGGGCCGGGGGACGGCACTGCCCGCCGCGTCCGCGGGGGAGAACCTCCGGCTCACCCTCGTCTACTTCCTCCCCAACTACCTCAAGGGCGTCTTCCGCTCCCGGCCCCGGATGGCCGCCCTCCTCGCCCGGGCGGACACCGCCCGGCGCGGCCTGGAAGCCATGCGTCGCATGCGCCGCAAGTACGGCCGCGGCCCCGTCATGGTGCGCGGCGCCGCCGGCCCGACGCTCCTCGTGCTGGACGCCGACGACGCCCGGCAGGTCCTCTCCGGGCCGGTGGGCGTCTACGCGGTCGACACCTGGGAGAAGGTGAGCGGCTTCGCGGCCGTCCAGCCCGAGACGCTGGTGGCCTCGCACGGCCGGCAGCGCGCGGTGCGCCGGATGTTCAACGACGCGGTCCTGGACGCCGGCTGCCCGGTGCACCGGCTCGCCGACCGCTTCCTGCGCGTCGCCGGCGAGGAGGCCGCGGCCCTCATGGGCCCCGAGGCGGCGAACGGGCTGCGCCCGGAGGCGCTGCGCGAGGGCTTCGAGCGCGTGGGGCGGCGCTGCTTCCTGGGCGAAGCCGCCGCCGACGACGAGGAGTTCTCCCGGCTCCTGTCCGAGCTGCTCGCCGAGGCCAACTGGATGGGGGCCCGCCGCTGGCGGACCCGCCGCGCCCGCCGGGTCCGCCGCAAGATGATGCAGCGTCAGGCCCGCTATCTGTACGAGGCCGACCCGCGCAGCCTGGCGGGGCTGTTCGCGGCGGCTCCCCGCGGCCCCGAGACCGCCCCGGAGTGCCAGGTCAGCCACTGGTTCATGGCGCTCGGCGCGCTGAGCGCCGTCACCGTGCAGACGCTCGCCCTGCTCGCCACGCACCCGCGCCACCACGAGCGCGCGCTGCAGGAGATCCGGGCCGCGGACCGCACGCACGGGCCGCGCACCGTCCCCGGCTTCCTCGGCATGCCCTACCTGCGCGCCTGCGTGCAGGAGGCGGCCCGGCTGTGGCCGCCCGTGACCGGCCTCGCGCGCCGGACCACCGGCGAGACCCGCTGGCGGGACTCGATCGCGCCGGGCGGGGTCAACGTCCTCGTGCCGACGGCGTTCCACGCCCGCGACGGCGAACGGATCGAGTACGCCCACCGGTTCGCGCCCGAGAAGTGGCTGGACGGCACCGCCGAGCGCGACTGGGCGGTCAGCCCGTTCAGCCGGGGCGAAGCGCAGTGCAGCGGCATGGAGCTCGGCCTGCAGCTGGCCACGGCGTTCGTCGCCGAACTGCTGCGCGACAGCGAGATGGCCGTCGCCGGGGTCCGGCTCGGCCCCGGCTACCCCCTCCCGCACACCTTCGACACCTCGCGGCTGCGGATCGGGATCCGCACCGCCCGTACGCCGGAGGAGGGCGCATGACGAGGGAGGAGTCACCGGGTTCCCGGGACACGGGGGCCGGCCCGCACGACGCGACGGCCGCCCGGCTCACCAGCGCGGCCCGCGAGCTGGGCGAGGCCGCGGGGGCCGTCCGCGAGGCCGGCCTCGCGGTCACGGCCGTCGCCACCGACCCCGCGCTGCTCGCCTCGCTCGGCCGCTCGCCCCGCCGCGGGCTGCCCGCGGCCCGGGCCCTGGCCCACGGCCTCACCGACGCCGCGGGCCTGGGCTACGCCCCCGACGGGGGGCGGGCCGGCCGGCTCGCCCGGCTGGCGGGCGCGGGCGCCGCCCGCAAGAGCCTCGCGGCCGATCTGGCGGTCAGCGCGCTGCGGCTGCGCATCCGGCTGTGCGCGACGCGGCAGGCGGAGTACGCCGCGGAGAGCTCGGTACGGCGGCTGCTCGTCGCCGTCGAGGCCGGGCTGCCCGAGCTGGCGCTGCGCATCCTCCGCGAGCGCCTGCGCGTCCGGGGAGCCGGGCGCACCCTGGCCGCACTCACCCCGGCCCTCGGCGACGTGAGCGCGTGGAGCGCCCTGGCGGACGGCAATCCGTTCAACGACGCGGCGGCCTGGCACACCGTCACGGGCACGTCGGACGACGCCGTTCCCCTGCCCGGCCCCCGCCGCGAGGCCCGCGCCGGCTCCCTCCGGAGCCGGGCGAAGGCCGTCGCCGAGCCGCCGGACCCCGCGTTCCTCGACGGCCTCGACAACAGCGGGGGCATCACGGCCCACCTGCGCAACCTGGCCGCCCTCGGCCACGGCAGGATGCTCACCCGGCACGTCACCGGCCCGGACGGGGTCGCCCGCTGTCTGGTGCTGCTGCCCGGCCCGGGGTTCGTCCTGCCGCGCACGGCCTCCCCGCAGGAGCTGGCCGCGGCCGTCGCCGAGCTGGGCCGCGCCGGCTCCCCGTACACCCTCGCCGTCCGCGAGGCCCTGCTCCGCTCGGTGCCCGAAGGGATGCCGGTCGCGCTCGTCGGGCACGGCCACGGCGGAGTGACGGCCGGGCACCTGGCCCGCGCCCCGGAGGCGGGCGCCCGCCTGCGGCTCACGCACGTCGTCGCGGTCGGCTCCCCGGCCCCGCCCCGCCGCCCGCACGACCCCCGCACCCGTGTCACGGCCCTCACCGAGGAGCACGACCTGACGCCCCGTCTGGGAGGCCGCGGCCCCGTCCCGCTCCTCCCGCCGCCCCCGGGCCTGCTGGAGATCACCTGGGCGGACCCCTCGTACGACGTCCCGCAGTGCCACGGCGCCGAGGCCTACGCCCAGAGCCTGGACAAGACCGCCCCCGAGGTCCGCGACCGGGTGGACGAACTGCTGGCCCCCTACCGGGGCCGGGCCGGGCGGACCGTCGTCCACCGCCTCCCGGCCGGCTAGGGCCCGCGCGCCCGAGTGTCCGAAGCACCTTCTGCACACCCTCACGGAGAACTGTCGATGACGCCGGTACCGCGCCGCCGCGAGTGGCACGCCCTCCCCTTCCCCCTCGCGCTGCTGGAGCTCAGAAGACAGCGGCAAGTGCTGCGGGCGCACAACCTGCACGACACCTACGGGGCCGGCGGCGAGCGCCCCCGCACGCCCACCGCCGAGCTGCTGCCCCACCGCAGCTACGACGGCTCGGGATACGACCCCGGCGATGCCGACATGGGCCGGGCGGGCACCCGGTTCGACCGCAATTGCGCCCTGCCGGAGACCTTCCCCGAGCCCGAGGACGGCGGCCTGCTCTCGCCCAGCCCGCGTGAGGTCAGCCGGCAGCTGCTGCGCCGCCGCTCCGGCTTCCGCCCCGCCACGGGCCTGAACCTGCTCGCCGCGGCCTGGATCCAGTTCCAGAACCACGGCTGGTTCAGCCACGGGGAGAACAAGGCCGCCGACCCGCTGGACGTTCCGCTGGCCGACGGCGACGACTGGCCGCAGTGCCCGATGCTCGTGCGCCGGGGCTGTCCGGCATCGACCTCACGGGCTTCAACGACAACTACTGGGTCGGGCTGTCCCTGCTGCACACG
>NZ_JBPQTS010000092.1:0-29333 GCF_051386455.1 Streptomyces sp. URMC 124 | reverse complement strand
CCCCCCCCCCCCCCCCCCCCCCCCCCCCCCCCCCCCCCGCCGCCGGGTCCGCAGTCGTACGGGCGCCGTGCGTCACACATCACGGCGCGCACGCGCGCCCCGCGCCTAGGATCTCCGCATGACAGCGGACGCGGACACGGTGGACTCCACGAACACGGCCGGCACGCCCTCATGGGCTCCGGGGGACCAGATCCTCTGGCGCTACCGGGGCAACGCCACCGACCGCGTGCACATCTGCCGTCCCGTCACCGTCGTGCAGGACACGGCGGATCTGCTCGCGGTCTGGGTCGCTCCGGGCACGTCCTGCGTGCGGCCGCTGCTCGCCGACGGCACCCCGGTCCACCAGGAGCCGCTCGCCACGCGCTACACCAAGCCGCGCACCACCGGCGTCGCCCCGTGGTCCGGCACGGGTGTGCTCAAGCTCGCCCGGCCCGGCGAGCCGTGGTCGGTCTGGCTGTTCTGGGACCGCGGCTGGCGGTTCAAGAACTGGTACGTGAACCTCGAGGAGCCGCTGGCCCGCTGGGCGGGGGGCGTGGACTCCGAGGACCACTTCCTCGACATCGCCGTCTATCCGGACCGCAGCTGGGAGTGGAAGGACGAGGACGAGTTCGCGCAGGCGCAGCAGGCGGGCCTGATGTCCGCCGGGCAGGCGGAGCGGGTGCGGGCCGCGGGGCGGGCCGCGGTCGAGCGCATCGAGTCCTGGGAGGCGCCGTTCGCGGCCGGCTGGGAGGCCTGGCGGCCGGATCCGGCGTGGCCCGTACCCGCCCTTCCCGAGGACTGGGACCGTTCCCCGGCCCGGATCCGGGCATGACTCGTGACGAACCCCTGAGAGAACTGCCAACCGCTTGGCGTCGGGCCTCGGGGCAACCGTAGGATCGGCCTCCGTGATACTGCACAGCAGCACGGCACGAGCAGAGCAGAGCACGGCATGTGACGCTTGTTCACGGAAATAGGTCACAGGGAGGGCGGGCGCCGTGAGCGGTGACGAGAACCAGCGGGACTACGACGACTACGCCCGTTCGGGGCTGGACCGCAGCGGTCAGGCCGAGGCGTTCGACGCGATAGGCCACCGCTACGACGAGGCCTTCCCCCACAAGGAGGGACAGCTGGCCGCGGGCGCCTGGCTCGCGGCCGCACTGCCGCCCGGCTCCCGCGTCCTGGACCTGGGCTGCGGCACCGGCCTGCCCACCGCCCTGCAGCTGGCGGACGCGGGCCACCACGTCGTGGGCGTCGACCTCTCCGCCGGCATGCTGGAGCTGGCCCGGCAAAGCGTCCCCAAGGCCGAGTTCCACCTGGCCGACCTGGCGGACCTGCGGGACGGCCGGCTGGGCTCCTTCGACGGCGTCGCCGCGTTCTTCTCGCTGCTGATGCTGCCCCGCACGGAGATCCCGCACGCCCTGCGGATGCTCCACGGGATGCTGAGACCCGGGGGGTTGCTCGCCCTGTCGATGGTCGAGGCCGACGTGGACGACTACGCGATCCCGTTCCTGGGCAACACGATCCGGGTATCCGGATACCTGCGGGACGAACTGCGCCAGGTCGTGCGCGAAGCGGGTTTCGAAGTCGCCGGGGAGAACTCGCCGGCCTACGCCCCGGCGAGTACGGACGTACCACCCGAGATCCAGCTCTTCCTCAATCTGCGACGCGCCTGACCCAACGGTGCACCCGCGCGAGCGGGCGCACGGCCCCGACGGATGGAACCCCACGCGTGACGGAGCACACCGACTCCCACGGAAGCCAGCGGATCGCCGCGGTGCGGCAGGCCGCCGCGCCCGCCGCTGCCTCTGCCCCGGATCCGGAACCTGGGCGTCCACGACCGGCTCCCGGGCCGGAGGGGACGGGCCGGCCGGACCCGGGCTCCGCCCTGCCCGGCGTCGCGGACGGAACGGCCTCGCAGGGCGTGCCGGCCCAGCGGCGCGACGACTCGCACGAGGGGCCGCGCCCGGCGGCGAGCGGCGGGGCACGCGCGCGCACGCGCGCGTCGGCGCACCCCGAGCCGGAGGGCCTTCCGGCCCAGGGCACGCCGACGGCCTCCGCCCCGGCGGCCGCCCCCACGGAGCCCGCCGCACGGACCCGGGCCACCGGGTCTCCGACCGCCGGACCGCGGGCCGGCGAGCCCCCGGCCGACGGCTCGCGCACCACCGGGTCCCGGGCACGGTCCCGGGCCGGGCGGTCCCGGACCACCGGGTCCGAGGCGCCCGCCTCCCGGACCGCCGAGCCCCCGGCCGCGCGGTCCCAGGTCGGTGAGGACCCGGCTGCGGACTCTCCCGGCGCCGGTCCCTTGAACGGCGGCGGGTCCCGTAGCCGTGCCCCCGAGGCCGCCTCCGCCGCGCTGCCCGCAGCCACGGCCGAGCGCCCTCCCGCGACGGCCGGGCCCAGCCCCGCCGCGGCCGCTGACAACGATGCCCGGGAGCCCGCCGCGGGCGGACCGCGGGGCGAAGGGGCCGGTGCGCCTGCGGGCCGCCCGGGCGCCGGGACCGCCGCCCGCCCGGGCCCGGCCGGGCCGGAGGACGGCACCGGCGCTCGGGCCGCGGCACCCGCGGACACCACCGGCCACCGGGAAGCCGGGACCGGAAGCCGTCCGGCCCCGGCCGGCCCGGAGCCGGCCGGTGCGCCGGCCGGCGCGAGCGGCCCGGAGGCGGGCGCGTCCGGCAGCCCCACCGGCGGTGAGCGCCTGCGGTTCGTCGGTGCCGCCACGCGGCGGATCGCCCGGGGCATCGACCTGGACGAGATCGTGCTCGGCCTGTGCCGGGCCACCGTGCCGACGTTCGCCGACGCCATCCTGGTCTACCTGCGCGACCCGCTGCCGGTCGGCGACGAGCGGCCCGTGGGGCCCGTCGTGCTGCGGCTGCGCCGCACCGACCAGCTGCCCGAGCACGTGCGCGGCCTGGGCGAGGGCGACGGCGCGGACCTCGCGGCCGAGCGCCCCGAGCCCGTCCCGGATCTCGCCGGCTGCGCCGCCGAGCGCTGCGAGGTGCGCATAGGGGGGCCGCTCGCGGAGGTGCTGCGGGGCGTCAGACCGGTCTTCGGGGACTCCTCCGCCGCGCGGGCGGCCCTTCCCGAGCTGCTGGGCGACGAGCGTCCGGTCCCGGACCGGCACCGCACGATCCTGGCGCCGCTGCGGGGGCGGCGCCGGGTGATCGGCGCCGCGGTCTTCGTCCGCCGCCCGGACCGGGCCGCGTTCGAGAACGACGACCTCCTGGTGGCCGCGCAGCTGGCGACGCACACCGCCCTGGGCGTGGACAAGGCCGTGCTCTACGGCCGCGAGGTCTACATCGCGGACGAGCTGCAGCGCACGATGCTGCCCGACTCCCTCCCCCAGCCGACGGGCGTGCGGCTCGCCAGCCGCTACCTGCCGGCCGCGGAGACCGCCCGCGTCGGCGGCGACTGGTACGACGCGATCCCGCTGCCGGGCAACCGGGTGGCCCTGGTCGTCGGCGACGTCATGGGCCACTCCATGACCTCGGCCGCGATCATGGGTCAGCTGCGCACGACCGCGCAGACGCTGGCGGGTCTGGACCTGCCCCCGGCCGAGGTGCTGCACCACCTGGACGAGCAGGCCCAGCGGCTGGGCTCGGACCGTATGGCCACGTGCATGTACGCGGTGTACGACCCGGTCGCGCACCGCATCGTGATCGCCAACGCGGGCCATCCGCCGCCGATACTGCTGCACCGCGGCGGCCGCGCGGAGGTCCTGCGCGTCCCGCCGGGCGCGCCGATCGGCGTGGGCGGGGTCGACTTCGAGGCGGTGGAGCTGGACGCGCCCGCCGGGGCGACGCTGCTGCTGTACACCGACGGCCTGGTGGAGTCGCGGATCAGGGACGTCTGGACGGGCATAGAGCAGCTGCGGGAGCGGCTGATCGAGACCGCCCGGCTGACCGGCCCGAACCCGCCGCCGCTGGAGCCCCTGTGCGACGAGGTGCTCGGCATGCTCGGCCCCGGTGACCGGGACGACGACATCGCCCTGCTCGCCGCCCGCTTCGAGGGCATCGCGCCCAGCGACGTGGCCTACTGGTTCCTCGACCCGCGCCCGCAGACGGCCCGCCAGGCGCGCCGGCTGGCCCGCCGCGCCCTGACCCGCTGGGGCCTGGAGGAGCTCACGGACTCCGTGGAGCTGCTGGTCAGCGAGGTGATCACCAACGCCGTGCGGTACGCGGAGCGGCCGATCACGCTGCGCCTGCTGCGCACGGACGTGCTGCGCTGCGAGGTGGGCGACGACGTGCCGCAGCTGCCCCGGCTGCGCCAGGCGCGGCCCTCGGACGAGGGCGGCCGCGGCCTGTACCTGGTCAACCGGCTGGCCCGGCGGTGGGGCGCGACCCGGTTGAGCACGGGCAAGGTGGTGTGGTTCGAGCTGGCGCTGCCGGCCCACGCCCGCTGAGCCGCGCCGGGCGGGGCCGCTGAGGCCCCGCCGCCCCCGTGGAAGCCGTCCCGTACCCCGTCCGGGGCGGGCTCGAACACGAATTCACTCATACGCAGTGAAATTCTGGACACTGTCCAGACCGCTGTTGCCGACAGGACGTCGGCGGAGTTCACTGGCGAGGTGGAGGGCGGCACTGCCACGCGCCCTCACCATCCCCGTACCGGGAGGCGTCCCATGACCGACTCGGCGCAGCAGACCCCGTACACCACGAACAACGCCGGCATCCCCGTCGAGAGCGACGAGCACTCGCTCACCATCGGCGACTCCGGGCCCATCCTCCTCCAGGATCACTATCTGATCGAGAAGATGGCCCAGTTCAACCGGGAGCGGGTCCCCGAGCGGGTGGTCCACGCCAAGGGCGGCGGCGCGTACGGCACCTTCCGCGTGACCAACGACGTCAGCCAGTACACCAAGGCGGATCTCTTCCAGCCCGGCCGCAGCACGGAGATGCTGGCCCGCTTCTCGACAGTCGCGGGCGAGCAGGGCAGCCCCGACACCTGGCGCGATCCGCGCGGCTTCGCCCTGAAGTTCTACACGGACCACGGCAACTACGACCTGGTCGGCAACAACACCCCGGTCTTCTTCGTCCGCGACCCGATCAAGTTCCAGGACTTCATCCGCTCGCAGAAGCGCCGCACCGACAACGGCCTGCGGGACAACGACATGCAGTGGGACTTCTGGACCCTCTCCCCGGAGTCCGCCCACATGGTCACGTGGCTGATGGGGGACCGCGGCGTCCCGCGCACCTGGCGGCACATGAACGGCTACGGCTCGCACACCTACATGTGGGTCAACCAGGGCGGCGAGAAGTTCTGGATCAAGTACCACATCAAGACCGACCAGGGCATCGAGTTCTTCACCCAGGCGGAAGCCGACCGGATGGCGAGCGAGGACACCGACTTCCACCGGCGGGACCTCTTCGACGCCATCAAGGGCGGCAACGCCCCGTCCTGGACGATGTACGTCCAGGTGATGCCGTTCGGCGACGCCCCGGACTACCGCTTCAACCCCTTCGACCTCACCAAGGTGTGGCCGCACGGCGACTATCCGCTGATCGAGGTCGGCCGGATGACGCTCGACCGCAATCCCGACGACTTCTTCGTCCACATCGAGCAGGCCGCCTTCGAGCCGTCGAACCTGGTGCCGGGCATCGGCCCGTCGCCCGACAAGATGCTGCTGGGCCGGCTCTTCTCCTACCCGGACACCCACCGCTACCGCATCGGCCCGAACTACGCCCAGCTGCCGCCCAACCGCCCCCACTCGGACGTCCGCTCCTACGCCAAGGACGGCCCCATGCGCTTCGCGCCCAGCCGGGTGTCCCGCCCCTACGCGCCGAACTCCTACGGCGGCCCGTCGGCCGACACCGGGCGCTTCGGGGACGTCGCGGGCTGGCAGGCGGCGGGCGAGATGGTCCGCGAGGCGTACAGGCTGCACCGCGAGGACGACGACTGGAGCCAGGCGGGCACGATGGTCCGCAAGGTCCTCGACGACGACGCCCGCGACCGCCTCGTCGCCAACGTCGCGGGGCACGTGAGCAATGGCGTGAGCAAGCCCGTCCAGGAGCGGGCCCTGCAGTACTGGCGCAACGTCGACAAGGAGATCGGCGACCGCATCGCCACCAAGGTCAACGGCGGCTGAGCGGCCGGCCCTCCCGGGGCGGTGATCCGGTCGCGGGCCGGCCTGCGGGTCAGTCGCGGACCGGTTCGCGGATCGGTTCGCGGTTGCCGTTGGGCTGGAGGCCGCCGCTGCCGTTGCTGGGCGGCGGGCTCGGCGGCTTGCTGCTCGGCGTGACCGGCGGGACCGGCGGCCGCGAGGACGGCGGCCGCGAGGACGGCGCCTGCGACGGCGTCCGCGAGGACGAGGCCGACGGCGACTGCGAGGGCCGCGAGGGCGACGGCGAGGGGCTGTGCGACGCGGGCGCGGACGGGCTGGCCGAGGCGGGCGGGCCGGGGATGACCGGGACCGTCGTGCTCATGTTCGTCTCCAGGTCGAACTCCTCGGTGTCCGAGCCCTGGAGCGCGGCGGAGGTGTAAGCGGCCCAGATGCGGGCCGGGTACGTACCGCCGTTGACGCGGCCGTTGCCGCCGGTGCCCTTGAGGGTGACCTGCTTGCCGCCCTCGCCCTCGCCGAACAGGCCGACGGCGGTGACCAGGTCGGGGGTGTAGCCGGTGAACCAGGCGGACTTGTTGTCGTCGGAGGTACCGGTTTTGCCCGCCACCGGACGGCCGACGCTCTGCACGACCGAGGCCGTACCGTCGTCGACCACGCCCTTGAGGACGGTGGTGACGCCGTCGGCGGTGTTCCGCGAGATGGCGTCGCCGCCGATCGGGTTGTCGAGCGACAGCTCCTTGCCGTTCTGGCTGGCCGACTTGATGATCGAGGGCGTGACCTTCTTGCCGTGGTGGGCGAGGGTCGCGTAGACGCCGGCCATGTGCAGCGGGCTGTTGCCCATGGAGCCGAGCGACATGGCGGGCTTGGTGACGAAGTCGCGGACCTTGCCGTTCATGCCCATGTCGACGGCGGTCTTCTTGACCTCGTCCAGGCCGACGTCGATGGCCATCTGCGCAAAGACGGAGTTGACCGAGTCGTTCATGGCCTTCTGCACGGGGATCATGCCGTGCGAATAGCCGTCCTCGTTCTCCGGGGCGAAGTGCTCGCTCGTGCCGGTGACGGGGCGCTCGGTGGTGGAGTCGTAGAGGGTGCCGGCGTTGATGCGCACCTTGTCCTGGGTGGTGGACTTGTTCTCCAGCGCCGAGGCGAAGATCAGCGGCTTGAAGGTCGAGGCGACCTGGTAGTCCTCGCGGGTGGCGTTGTTCGTCCAGTGCTGGAGGGCGTCGGTGCCGCCGTAGAGGGCGACGACCTTGCCGGTCTTCGGATCGACGGACGCGGCGCCGACCTGGACGTTCTTGTCGACCGCACGGGCCTTGGGGTCGAGGTCGTCGAGGAGCTTGTCCTTGACGGCCTTCTCCAGGGCCTTCTGCTTCTTGTTGTCGATGCTGAGGGTGATCGTCCAGCCGCCGGCGTCGAGGTCGCTCTCGGGGCGGCCGTCCTTGGCCAGCTTCCTGCGCATCTCGGCCTTGGCGGCCTCCACCAGATAGCCGTTCTGGCCGGTCAGGCCCTTGGCGGCCGGCGGCTTGCCGGGCTCCTTGAACTGCATCGTGGCGCGCTTGTCCTTGTCGAGCCACTTCTGCTCGACCATCTTGTCCAGGACGTAGTTCCAGCGGGCCTTGGCGTTCTCCTTGCCCGCGGGGGTGGCCACCGTCCAGTCGTACTGGCTGGGGGCCTGCAGCAGCGCGGCGAGGTAGGCGCCTTCCTCGAGGCTGAGCTTGTCGACGTCCTTGTTGTAGTACGCGCGGGACGCGGCCTGGATGCCGTAGGCGCCGCGGCCGTAGAAGCTGGTGTTCAGGTAGCCCTCGAGGATGTCGTCCTTGGACTTCTCCTTCTGCACCTTCAGCGAGATGACCAGTTCCTTCACCTTGCGGGTGATGGTCTGGCGCTGGTCCAGGTAGTAGTTCTTGACGTACTGCTGGGTGATGGTGGAGCCACCCTGCTTGCCGCGGCCCATCACGGTGTTGAGGACGCCTCGCGCGGTGCCGAGGACGTCGACGCCGGGGTCCGTGTAGAAGTTCTTGTTCTCGGCGGCGACGACGGCGCGCCGGACGTCGACCGGGATCTTGTCGATGGACACTTCCTGGCGGTTGACGTCACCGCTGCGCGCGATGGTCTTGCCGTCGGCGTCCTTGAAGACGTTGCTCTGCAGCTTGGCCTGGCTGTTGCCCTTGGGGACGTCCACGTAGAGGTAGAGCGCCACACAGGCACCGGCCCCGAGAGCGACGAGCGCCACGAAATAAGCGAGGAGCTTCTTCCAGGTGAAGAAGCGGCGTATGCCGGTCTTCCCGGCCTTCTTGGGCTTCTTGCCCTTTGCTGTGCGGGTGCTCTTCTGCGCCCGTCGCGCTTCCGCTCGGCCCATCTCTCCCGTAGCTCCAGTCTTTCCGCCCCCAACCCAGCTCATGAAGCTAACACCGCAACTGTCACCAAACGCCCATTGATCAAGGCTTTGGGGCACGTGACATACAGCACCCCGGCTGGCGGGAACCGGGCGCGGCTCAGTGCGGGAAACCGTACAGGGCTCCGATTGGGGATCCGACTCCGCAGGCCGAACGGCGGGCGTACGACGGGCCGTCGGGGCCGACGGGCGATAGCTGTCGTGGCCACTCACCGGCCAGTCGTAGGCGATTTTCAGCCACCTATACGCTGCATGTATACACACGATGTACAGTCACGCCATGTCAATCGGACACACCCTGCTCGCACTGCTGGAGTCCGGCCCGCGCCACGGCTACGACCTCAAGCGCGCCTTCGACGCCCGCTTCGGCCACGACCGCCCGCTGCACTACGGCCAGGTCTACGCGACCATGTCCCGGCTGCTGAAGAACGGCCTGGTGGAGGTCGACGGGGTCGAGCAAGGCGACGGCCCCGAGCGCAAGCGCTACGCGATCACCGATGCCGGCGTCACGGACGTGGCGCGCTGGCTCGCCGAGCCCGAGAAGCCCGAGCCCTACCTGCAGTCCGTCCTCTACACCAAGGTCGTCGTGGCCCTGCTGACCGGCCGGGACGCCGCCGACCTGCTGGACGCCCAGCGCACCGAGCACCTGCGGCTGATGCGCGAGCTCACCCGGCGCAAGACCGGCGGCGATCTGGCCGACCAGCTGATCTGCGACCACGCCCTCTTCCACCTGGAGGCCGACCTGCGCTGGCTGGAAATGACCGCTGCCCGGCTCGATCAGCTCGCCACGGCGGTGCGCTGATGACGCCGGCGGGCTCCCTCCTCGCGGCGACCGGACTGCGCAAGGCGTACGGCCCGACAACCGCGCTGGACGGCGCGGACTTCTCCGTCCACCCCGGCGAGGTCGTCGCGGTCATGGGCCCCTCGGGCTCCGGAAAGTCGACTTTGCTGCACTGCCTGGCCGGAATCATCCGCCCGGACGCGGGCACCGTCCGCTACGGCGCGCGGGAGCTCTCGCAGCTCTCCGACACCGAGCGCAGCGCCCTGCGCCGCAGCGAGTTCGGCTTCGTCTTCCAGTTCGGGCAGCTGGTCCCCGAGCTGACGTGCGTGGAGAACGTCGCGCTGCCGCTGCGGCTGAGCGGCGTGCGGCGCAAGGAGGCCGAGCAGCGGGCCCTGCGGTGGATGGAGCGCCTGGAGGTCGCGGACGCGCGCGGCAAGCGCCCCGGCGAGGTCTCCGGCGGCCAGGGCCAGCGCGTGGCCGTCGCCCGGGCGCTGATCACGACCCCGCGCGTGGTCTTCGCGGACGAGCCGACCGGCGCCCTGGACTCCCTCAACGGCGAGCGCGTGATGGAGCTGCTGACCGAGGCCGCCCGCGAGACCCGGGCCGCCGTCGTCCTGGTCACCCACGAGGCCCGTGTCGCCGCGTACTCCGACCGCGAGGTCATCGTGCGCGACGGCAGGGCGCGCGACATGGCGGGGGTGGGCCTGTGAGCGAGGAGCACACCACCCCGCGCCCCGGCCGCGGCCCCGCCGACCGGCCCACCGGGCCCACCGGCGCCGCCGCCTGGCTCCGCGACCTGGGCATGGGCGCGCGCTTCGTGGTCACCGGCGGGCGCGAGGGCCTGGTGCGCGCCGTCCTCACGGCGCTGGCCGTCGGCCTCGGCGTGGCCGTGCTGGCCGTCGCCGCGTCCGTACCGCAGCTGCTGAGCGGGCGTCAGGACCGCGAGTCGGCCCGCTCCGTGAGCGCGCCGGCGGAGTACGAGCGGCCCTCGGGGGACGGGCCCGCGAAGGGCAGCGGCACGCTGCTCTACCGGTCGGCGGAGACCGATTTCCACGACTGGCGGATCTTCGGCGCCGTCCTGCGCGCCGAGGGCCCGGACGCCCCGCCTCCGCCCGGCGTAGCGGCGTTCCCCGGGCCCGGCGAGATGGTCGTCTCCCCCGCCCTCGGCCGCCTCCTGGACTCCGGCGAAGGCGCCGCGCTCCGCGGGCGCTTCCCGTACCGGACCGTGGGCACCATCGGCGACTCCGGCCTCATCGGCCCCAGCGAGCTCGCCTATTACGTGGGCAGCGACCGGCTCGCGCCCGGGGAGGGCGTCGTCCGCGTCGACCGCTTCGGCCACGACGCGGAGCACGCCCCCGCGGAACCGGCCGTGGTCATCCTCGCCACCGTGGCGGGCGTCGTCCTGCTGCTGCCGTTCGCCGTGCTCATCGGCACGGCCGTCCGCTTCGGCGGCGAGCGGCGCGACCGCCGGCTCGCGGCCCTGCGCCTGGTCGGCGCCGACAGCAGGACGGCCCGGCGGATCGTGGCCGGCGAGGCCCTGTGCGGGGCACTGCTCGGCCTGGTCGCCGGAGCCGGCTTCTTCTTCCTCCTGCGCGGTCTCGCCCGGCACGTCATGATCCGCGAGGTCACCGTCTTCCCGTCGGACGTCGTCCCGGGCCCTCCGGCGATCGCGCTGATCGCCGTCGTCGTCCCGGCGCTGGCGGTCCTGGTGACCTTGCTGACGCTGCGCAGGGTCGCGATCGAGCCGCTGGGCGTCGTCCGCGGCGGTACGGCCCGGCGCCGGCGCCTGTGGTGGCGGCTGCTGCTGCCGGCCGCGGGCCTCGCGCTCCTCGCGCCCGGCGCGCTGAAGATCACCGGGAGCCCCTTCGGCGGCGCCTTCGTGGGCCCCGAGGAGCTGGTTCCCGCGGCCGCGGGCGCCGCGCTGCTGCTCGTCGGCGTCGCCGTCCTCCTGCCGTGGCTGGTCGAGGCGTGTGTGGCACGGCTGCGGGGCGGTCCGCTGTCCTGGCAGCTGGCGACCCGGCGGCTGCAGGCGGACAGCGGCCCGGCCGCGCGGGCGGTCAGCGCCATCGCCGTGGCGGTGGCAGGGGTGATCGCGGTCCAGATGATGGTCTCCGGCATGCGCAGCGAGGGGCGGCCGCGGACCGACACGGTGGCCGGCCACTCCCAGCTGCAGGCTTCGTACCGGGCGGGCACCCCGGAGGAACTGCGCGCGTACTCCGCGAAGTTCCGGGCGACGCCCGGCGTCCGGGACGCCGTGGTCTTCGTCGAGCAGTACGCCCACGCCGTCACCGAGAAGGGCGGCGTCACCACCGTGCACGTGGCCGACTGCACCACCCTGAGCCGCCTGGCGGAGCTGGAGTCCTGCCGTGACGG
Source organism: Streptomyces sp. URMC 124 (assembly GCF_051386455.1). Taxonomy (NCBI): domain Bacteria; kingdom Bacillati; phylum Actinomycetota; class Actinomycetes; order Kitasatosporales; family Streptomycetaceae; genus Streptomyces; species Streptomyces sp. URMC 124. The sequence continues at coordinate 17,753 of NZ_JBPQTS010000092.1, read as the reverse complement.
CGACGTGTTCGTCGCCCAGGAGAAGGACGGTGACGTGGAGACGGCCCACCGCTTCGCTCCGGGCACCGCGCTGGAGATGGGCGGCTTCGAGGCGGCGAAGGAGGCCGGCGTGCCCGCCTACCGCTGGAGCGTTCCCCGGTCCGCGCGCGTCGTGGCGACCCGGCCCGCCCCGGCCGGCGAGCCCGCGTACGGCATCCTCGCCACGCCGTCCGCGATCGACGCCCGGGCGATCCCCGACGCCCGGACCACCGTCCTGGCCTCGGTCGACCCCGGCGACCGCGACGACGCCGTCGAGCGGTTCCGCAACACCGCCGCCGGGATCGACCCGGGCATGCGGGTGTGGCGGCGCGGCGGCGTCGTCAAGCACGACGGCCTCGGCGCCGTGGACGACGCTCTGAGGGCCGGCGGGGTCGGTCTCCTCGTCCTCATCGGGCTGAGCCTGCTCGTGACGACCGTGGAGCAGCTGCGCGAGCACCGGCGGGCGTTGTCGACGCTGGTGGCCTGCGGGACGGACCGCGCGACGCTGGCCCGTTCCGTCCTGTGGCAGACGGCGGTCCCCGTCGCCTTGGGCATGGTCCTCGCGACCGCGAGCGGCATCGGGCTGGGCCGGATGCTGCTGGCGCTGGTCCACGAGGACGTGCGGGACTGGTTCGCCTTCGCGCCGCTGGCCGGTGCGGGCGCGGCGCTGATCGCCGCCGTCACGCTGCTGACCCTGCCGGCCCTGTGGCGCGCCACCCGCCCGGAGGGCCTGCGGACGGAGTAGGGCCGCCAAGCAGGGCCGCGGGCCGGACCGGTGGGGCTCCACCGGTCCGGCCCGCGCGGGCGTTGCCGCCTCACGCGGTGGCGATCCGCACCGGAAGCTTCCGCAGCTCCTTGCGCAACGCCACCGCGAACTGCTCGAACTCCCCCTGCCGCGCGGCCCCGGACCGCATCGCCAGAGCGATCCTCCGCGACGGCACCGGATCGGCGAACGTCCCGGTGGAGAGCTGTTCGTTCCGTTCGGCCTCCACGCGGAGCGCCGTGCGCGGCAGCAGGGTGACGCCCATTCCGCCGCCGACCAGCTGGACGAGCGTGGACAGACCGGCCGCGCTGGTGGTCATCGCCGCTCCGGTCGTCCGGCCGGCCTCGCGGCAGATGTCGAGCGCCTGGTCGCGCAGGCAGTGGCCCTCGTCGAGGAGGAGCAGGTCCAGCTCGCGCAGGGCCTCCCGCGGGATGTCGCCGCGCCCGGCCAGCCAGTGGTCGCGGGGGGTGACCAGGACGAAGTCCTCGTCGAAGAGGGGGATTTCGCTGACGCCGGGCGCGCCGAGCGGCACGGCGAGCAGCAGCAGGTCGAGCCGCCCCTGGGTGAGCCCGTCGAGCAGCGAGGACGTCTGCTCCTCGTGGACCTGCAGGTCCAGGTCGGGGTAGGAGGCGTGGACCAGGCGCAGGACCGTGGGCAGGAGGTAGGGCGCGACGGTCGGGATCACCCCGAGGCGCAGGACGCCGGTGAAGGGCGCGCGGGCGGCGTCGGCCTCCTCCATCAGCGCGGCGACGTCGTCGAGGACCGTGCGGGCCCGGGCGGCGAGGCGCTCCCCCGCGGGACTGAGCAGCACCTTTCTCGTCGTACGCTCGAGAAGCTGGACGTCGAGGACGTCCTCCAGCGCGGAGACGGCGCCCGAGAGCGCGGGCTGGCTCATCCCGAGGGCGGTCGCGGCGTCACGGAAGTGCAGGTGCTCCGCGACGGCGACGAAGGCCCGCAGCTGGGCGAGGCTGGGCTGGCGGGGGCGGGCCCCCGGGGCTATGGACGACACGGCCGGCGCGGCCGGCGGCTGTGGTGCGTGCTGCGGTGCAGACGACATGACTGATAAGCACCTCCGATCAACATCTCCCAGTCTAGCTATTTCCGTTATCAATGGCTCCTGTGGCAGGGTTGCTCATGTCCAACCCCGTAGGAAACTCCTGTCACGGGAGCTTCCGTTCGCTGCAAGGAGAGCGCGTGCTCACTGTCGGTGACAAGTTCCCCGAGTTCGACCTGACCGCTTGTGTGGACCTCGACGCGGACAAGGCTTTCGCGCAGATCGACAACAAGACCCACGAGGGCAAGTGGAAGGTCGTCTTCTTCTGGCCCAAGGACTTCACCTTCGTCTGCCCGACCGAGATCGCCGCGTTCGGCCAGCTGAACGACGAGTTCGCCGACCGTGACGCCCAGATCCTCGGCGTCTCCGGCGACTCCGAGTTCGTGCACCACGCCTGGCGCAAGGACCACAAGGACCTGCGCGACCTGCCCTTCCCGATGCTGGCCGACGCCAAGCACGAGCTGATGCAGGCCTGCGGCGTCGAGGGCGAGGACGGCTACGCCCAGCGCGCCGTCTTCATCGTGGACCCGAACAACGAGATCCAGTTCGTCATGGTGACCGCCGGCTCCGTCGGCCGTAACCCCAAGGAGGTCCTGCGGGTCCTCGACGCCCTGCAGACGGACGAGCTGTGCCCCTGCAACTGGTCCAAGGGCGAGGAGACCCTCGACGCGGTCAAGCTCCTCGCGGGCGAGTGAGCTGATCACCCATGGCGCTCGATGAGCTGAAGTCCGCCATACCGGACTACGCCAAGGACCTGAAGCTGAACCTCGGCTCGGTCATCGGCAACTCCGACCTCCCGCAGCAGCAGCTGTGGGGCACCGTGCTCTCCTGCGCGATCGCGACCCGCTCGCCGATCGTGCTGCGCGAGCTGGAGCCGGAGGCCAAGGCGAACCTGTCGCCGGAGGCGTACACGGCCGCCAAGGCCGCCGCCGCCATCATGGCGATGAACAACGTCTACTACCGCACCCGGCACCTGCTGTCGGACCCGGAGTACGGCAACCTGCGCGCGGGCCTGCGGATGAACGTCATCGGCAACCCGGGCGTGGAGAAGGTCGACTTCGAGCTGTGGTCGCTGGCCGTCTCGGCCATCAACGGCTGCGGCATGTGCCTCGACTCGCACGAGCAGGTCCTCCGCAAGGCGGGCGTCTCGCGCGAGACGATCCAGGAAGCGTTCAAGATCGCCGCCGTCCTCCAGGCCGTCGGCGCCACCCTGGACGCCGAGAAGGTCCTGGCGGACAACGCCTGATCTGCTCTCCTCCTCAGATGCGTGTGGGCCCCGGCCGTTACGGCCGGGGCCCACACGCATGTCCTGATCCGCCTCAGCTGCGGGAGGCCTCGGAGGAGGCTTGCGCGGCAGGCCCGTCCGGTGGCGCCGCGGCCAGGGCCTTGTCCTTGGCGTAGGCGCGCAGATAGCCGACGACCGTATTGGTCACCGCGGCCAGCGGCACCGCGACCACCGCGCCGCCGATGCCGGCGACCAGGGAGCCCGCGGCCACCGAGAGGACCACCGCGAGCGGGTGGACGCGCACGGCGCGGCCGAGGATGAACGGCTGCAGCACATGACCCTCGATCTGCTGCACCGCGAGCACCACGGTCAGCACCATCAGGGCCGTGAAGACGTCCTTCGTCACCAGCGCCACGACCACCGCGAGCGCGCCGGAGACCACGGCGCCGACCAGCGGGATGAAGGCGAACAGGAAGATGAAGACGGCCAGCGGCACCGCCAGCGGCACCTTGAGGAAGAACAGCCCTATGCCGATGAAGATCGCATCGATCAGGGCCACTATCACCGTGCCCCGCACATAGGCGGTCAGCGTCGCCCACGCGCGCGGACCCGCGCCCGCCACGCCCTCGCGCGCCGCCGCCGGGAACAGCTTCAGCAGCCACTCCCAGATCCGCGGCCCGTCGTAGAGCAGGAAGAGCGTGCTGAACATCGCCAGCAGGATGCCGGTCAGCACCTCCAGGATCACCTGGACGCCCTCGATGCCGGCGGTGGTGATGTCCTTGGTGTTGGCGCCGATGGCCGTGCTGAGGTTGTCGGCGATGTTGTTGATCTGGTTCTCGGTGACGTGGAACGGGCTGGTGAGCAGCCAGTGCTTCAGGTCCTTGATGCCCTGCTGCACCTGTCCGGACAGGTCGTCGAGGTTGTCCGTCACCTGCCAGACCACGAACCAGCCGACCAGGCCCATGACGACGAAGCCGGAGATGAAGGTCATGGCCGTGGCGAGCCCCCGAGGCACGCCACGGCGCTTGAGCCAGGCGACGGTGGGCTGCAGCAGCGCGGTGATCAGCAGGCCGGCGACGAAGGACAGCACCACCAGGCGGACCGAGCTGATCACGCGCATCAGCACCCAGAGGGTGCCCGCCAGGATCAGCAGCCGCCAGGCGACCTCGGCCGCGACCCGCACGCCCCAGGGCACGACGGCCACGGGGTCGGGGCGCGCCGGGACCGCGGGTGCGTACCCGGGCGGCGGCGGTACGTGTTCGGGGTCGCCCGCGGCGGGCGCGGGCGCCGGGACCGCAGGCCCGGCACCGGACCGGGCGGAGTCGTCCGCGGCGCCGGAACGTATCGGCAAGGAGGCGTGTGCAGGGTCGGCGGCGCGGCCGGGCTCGGGCGCGCCGTCGGCACCGGTGGTGTCGGCGGCCGGTGCCGCGCCCTCCACCTCTGCCGTGCGCTCCTCGAGCCGCCGGGCGAGACGGGTCAGACCCGCTCCCGCACCGCCGACCCATCGTGGCAATCTGGACATTTCTCTTCCTCTACCCCCACTCCCCCGTGGCCAGGGTGAACGTTACCCCTGACGGGTGACGCGGGAAGACAGCCGAGCCCCCGGCCTGGTGAGACCGGGGGCTTGCGAGGGCGGGGAAGTGACCGGCGCTAGGCGCGGCCGGTGCGCCCTAGTACCACTGGTTGGCCTGCCAGAACGACCAGGCACCGCAGGGGCTGCCGTAGCGCTCGTTCATATAGCCGAGGCCCCACTTGATCTGGGTGGCGGGGTTGGTCCGCCAGTCGGCACCGGCGGAGGACATCTTGGAACCGGGGAGCGACTGCACGAGGCCGTACGCGCCGGAGGAGGGGTTCTCCGCGGTGTAGTCCCAGGTGCTCTCGTTGTTCACGATGTTGCTGAAGCACTGGAACTGGTCGCCGGGGACCATGGAGCGGGCCATCGCCTTGACCTCGGCGACGGAGTAGGAGCTCTTGGTGGGGAAGGACGACGCGTCGCGCGTCGCGGAGCGGCTGCTGACCTGCTCCTTCTCCTCCTTCTCGCGCTCCTTGGCCTTCTCCTCGGCCTCCTTCTTCTTGGCGGCCTCGTCCGCGGCTTCCTTCTTCGCGGTGGCGTCCTCGGCGGCCTGCTTGCGCGCGGCCTCCTCGGCGTCCTTCTTGGCTGCGCTCTCGGCGGCCTCGGACTGCGTGTCCGCCTGCTGGGTCAGGGAAGCGGCCTGTGCCCGGACGTTCTGTCCAGCGGGGATGTCCGCGAGGAGCGTCTGGTCCGCTGCGGTCGCCTCGACCCGGTCGTTCGTACCCTGGTCATGGCCTGCAGCGACACCTACGACGGCGCCGACGGTGGTGACCGCGGTGGCGGATGCCACGGCGAATCCCCGGACCGAAATCCGGCTCACACGTTTTCCTTCCAGCATCGCCCGCATGGGTGACCTCGCGAGCGCGATCGTGCCCCTGGCGCTGGCCTCCGTCATCGGTCACAGAAGGCGCGGGCCCGTGGGGCCTCCCGCGAAGGAGGTCCGCGTGACGCTCGGGCGGCATACGGCGACGCTGTTCAGTTCTGGAGCTGCTCTGCACTGCCCCCGTGGGGGCCCAAGTGCCGTATGCGGGGCCTGACAGGACCCAGACTCTGCCCGACCCGGTTGCCCCGAGGCAATTCCGGGTTACGTGGGAAAGGTCACACCTCGTTTATGCCTGTGGCTTTTCCGGAAAGCCCGACGCACAGCAGCGGCGCGCGGCTAAGCTCCTTGGCTTTGCCGCGCGCCAACGGCCAACGGCCTTGGATATCGGGCCGGGTCGTGTCAGATCCGGCCGTCCTCCAGCAATTCGGTCACCAGCGCCGCGATCGGCGAACGCTCCGAACGCGTGAGCGTGATGTGCGAGAAGAGCGGATGCCCCTTCAGCTTCTCGACGACGGCGACCACGCCGTCGTACCGCCCCACGCGGAGGTTGTCGCGCTGCGCCACGTCGTGCGTGAGCACGACGCGCGAATTGGCGCCGATGCGCGAGAGGACCGTCAGCAGCACGTTCCTCTCCAGGGACTGGGCCTCGTCCACGATCACGAAGGCGTCGTGCAGCGACCGGCCGCGGATGTGGGTGAGCGGCAGCACCTCCAGCATGCCGCGCCCGACGACCTCCTCGATCACCTCGGAACTCGTCACCGCCGAGAGGGTGTCGAAGACGGCCTGGGCCCAGGGGCTCATCTTCTCCGCCTCGCTGCCCGGCAGATACCCCAACTCCTGCCCGCCGACCGCGTACAGCGGCCGGAAGACCATCACCTTGCGGTGCTGCCGCCGCTCCAGGACGGCCTCCAGCCCCGCGCACAGCGCCAGCGCGGACTTGCCCGTGCCGGCCCGGCCGCCCATCGACACGATCCCCACCTCGGGGTCGAGCAGCAGGTCGAGCGCGACGCGCTGCTCGGCGCTGCGGCCGTGGATGCCGAACGCCTCGCGGTCGCCGCGCACCAGCCGCACCGAGCCGTCGGCCGCGACCCGGCCGAGCGCCTTGCCCCGCTCGGACTGCAGCACCAGGCCGGTGTGCACGGGCAGTTCCGCGGCCTCCGGGATGCTCGCGACCTCGGCGGCGAAGAGCTCGTCCACCTGCTCGGCGGTGACGGTGAGCTCCGCCATGCCGGTCCAGCCGGAGTCGGTGATCGCGAGCTCCGCGCGGTACTCCTCGGCGAGCAGGCCGACGGCCGACGCCTTGATCCGCAGCGGCAGGTCCTTGGAGACGACCGTGACGTCGTACCCCTCGGCCTGGAGGTTGCGGGCGACCGCGAGGATGCGCGAATCGTTGTCACCGAGGCGGAAGCCGGCGGGCAGTATGCCCGTATCCGAGTGGTTGAGCTCGACCCTGAGCGACCCGCCCAGATCACCGATCGGAATCGGGGAATCCAGTCGGCCGAATTGCACCCGGTACGCGTCCAGCAGACGCAGTGCCTGCCGCGCGAAGTAACCGAGCTCGGGGTGGTGCCTCTTGGCCTCCAACTCCGTGACCACCACCACGGGCAGCACGACCTCGTGCTCCTCGAAGCGGGACACGGCGCCTGGGTCGGCCAGCAGGACGCTGGTGTCGAGGACGTAGGTGCGCCGGTCGTTCTCACGGCGCTTCTTGCTGGTCACCACGGGTGGACGAACCCCCTCGGGGAGGTCGGGGCGCGACGGCGTCGCCGGGGAATGGGCCGGGATCGGAGCCCTTCGAGGGCCCGGCTGCGGCCCTCCGCGGGCGGCCGCGCGACCTGACAGGGCCGCTCGGTCCGCACGGTCGTCGTCCGTGTGCAAAGGGCCTCCCGGGCGGGCGGCCCCATGCCGCCCGCTGGCAGAGCGACGGTCTTAGGACAGACCGTCGGCCTGCAGGGGATATTCCCGCTGGACCGCTTGACCATGCAACGGCATATGCGGTGACGTGGTGAGCCACCGGTCCGTCAGGATCCGTACCCGTGGCGACGGAACGTACTGCGGTACGACCTCAGGAGCCGTACGACGTCAAAGGTCAGGAGCCGTACCTGCGGTGCCGCGCGGCGTAATCCCGCAATGCGCGCAGGAAGTCGACCTTCCGGAAAGCCGGCCAGAAGACTTCGCAGAAGTAATACTCCGAGTGCGCGCTCTGCCAGAGCATGAAGCCGGACAGCCGCTGTTCACCACTGGTCCGGATGATGAGGTCAGGATCGGGCTGGCCGCGCGTGTAGAGGTGCTTGGTGATGTGGTCCACGTCCACCTGCTCGGCCAGTTCCTCGTAGGACGTGCCGTTTTCGGCCGCTTCGAGGAGCAGCGAGCGCACCGCGTCCGCGATCTCCTGCCGGCCGCCGTAGCCGACGGCCACGTTGACCAGTATTCCGCCGGTGTCGAGCGTGTCCTGCTCGGCCTCCTTCAGCACCGACTGCGTCCGCGCGGGCAGCAGGTCCATCGTGCCGACGTGGTGCACGCGCCAGCGGCCGTCCGCGGCGAGCCCGCGCACCGTGTTCTCGATGATGCCGAGCAGCGGGTTGAGCTCCACGGCCGGGCGGTCGAGGTTGTCGGTGGAGAGCATCCAGAGGGTGACGACCTCGACGTCCGTCTCGGCGCACCAGCCGAGCAGCTCGGAGATCTTGTCGGCGCCCGCCTGGTGACCCTGCTCGGTCGTGCGGCCGTCGGCCCGCGCCCAGCGGCGGTTGCCGTCGAGGATGACGCCGATGTGCTTGGGCACCTGCGCATGGTCGAGGCGGCCTTCCACCCGGCGTGCGTAGAGCCTGTACACCAGGTCGCGCAACTTCACGTTTCCAGCCCCTCCAAGCCACGGCGGTCGCCCCGAGGGCGCCACATTACTGCCCGCGTGTCACGGGAACCCAACTCGGTCCGTCACAAGACCGTGATAGTCAGATGCACATGACCGATTCCACACATTCCGCTCACTATCGTGCGGCCGATTCCCGCTACGACGCGATGGAGTACCGGCGAACGGGCCGCAGCGGCCTGAAGCTGCCCGCCATCTCCCTCGGACTGTGGCACAACTTCGGTGACGACCGCACCCTGGAGTCGCAGCGCGCCATTCTGCGCCGCGCCTTCGACCTCGGCGTCACGCACTTCGACCTGGCCAACAACTACGGCCCGCCGCCCGGCTCCGCCGAGCTGAACTTCGGCAAGATCTTCGCACAGGACTTCCGCCCGTACCGCGACGAGATCCTGATCTCCACGAAGGCCGGGTATCTGATGCACCCCGGTCCGTACGGCGAGTGGGGCTCGCGGAAATACCTGTTGTCCTCGCTGGACGCGTCGCTGCGCCGGATGGGTGTCGACTACGTCGACATCTTCTATTCGCACCGGTTCGACCCGGAAACCCCGCTGGAGGAGACGATGGGCGCGCTCGCGTCCGCCGTGCAGCAGGGCAAGGCGCTGTACGCGGGCGTGTCCTCGTACAGCGCGGAGCAGACCGCCGAGGCGGCCCGGCTGCTGCGCGCGATGGGCGTTCCGGCCCTGATCCACCAGCCGTCCTACTCGATGATCAACCGGTGGACGGAGGACGACGGCCTGCTCGACACCCTGGAGGCGCAGGGCATGGGCTGCATCGCCTTCGCGCCGCTCGCGCAGGGCCTGCTCACCGACAAGTACCTGCACGGCGTCCCGGAGGGCTCGCGCGCCTCGCAGGGCAAGTCGCTGGACCCGGGGCTGCTGACCGATGACGTGGTGGGCCGGCTGCGCGGCCTGAACGCGATCGCGGAGCGGCGCGGGCAGTCGCTCGCCCAGCTGGCGCTCAGCTGGGTGCTGCGCGATCCGCGGATGACCTCGGCGCTGATCGGTGCGTCGAGCGTCCGCCAGCTGGAGGCCAATGTGGCCGCGCTGGGGGCACCGAAGCTGACCGATGACGAACTGGTGGAGATCGATTCCCTCGCGGTAAGCACCGAGGGCGTCAACATCTGGGCCCGCCGCGGCTGACCCCGGACGGACCGGCCCGGCAGACACGATTCGTCACCGTGGGTGACCGGGGGGAAAGAAAACGGGCCGGTCCGTGGGGGGGATACGGACCGGCCCGAGGGGGGGTTTCCACCTTAACCGGTCTGAGGCCGTGCTCGTTGCACCTAGGGGGGTGACGGCGCGCGGAATGCTGACACTGGGTGACCTTTTCGATCTTGAACAACCCGGCGCGACCGGAGCGTTCGGAGGCCCCGGGGGCCTGTCAGCACTGGGCCTACAGCGTAGAACCAGCCATTTGGCGGACAGCTCCGATCGGCGCTTGGGAACACTTCGATAACGTCCGGAAAATTCACGGCCGACTTGACGCCACGACGGGCTCGGGCGCGTCGGCGGCCGGGCCGGGGGTCGCATGGTCGGCCGGTCCGGGGGTCGCGTGGGCGGATCGCCGGGTGAGGTCGCGCGTGGGGCCGCGCGTGAGGTCGGGGACGAGGGTGAGGACCCCGGCGACGGCCATCGCCGCGCCGAGCCACAGCGGGGAGCGCAGGCCGTAGGCGTCGATGGCCAGCCCGCCGACCGACGAGCCGATGATGATCCCAAGGGTGATGAACGAGGAGTGGATGGAGTTGACCAGCGGGCCGGCGTTGCCGGCGCGCTGGACGCGGGTGACCATCGCCGGGTTCATGGTGACGCCGACGAGACCGACGCCCATCATGAAGACGACCGCCGGGGCCGGCACGCCGGCCGTCAGGGCGAAACCGGCGAGGAAGAACGCGTTGAGGACCAGGCCCCACAGCAGGACGCGGACGGTGTGCCGGTCGGCGAGGCGCCCGACGACGTAGTTGCCGAGGACGGTGGCGGCGCCGTAGGCGATGAGCAGGACCGGGACCGTGCCGGTGGAGAAGCCGGTGACCTCGGTGAGGATCGGGTTGAAGTAGCTGAAGGCCGAGAAGGTCGCGCCGATGACGAAGGTGCTGGTGGAGAGCGCGATCCAGAGTTCGCGGCGCTTGAAGACCGCCGCCTGACCGCCCGCGCCCCCGGCCTCCTCCGCCCGGTCCGCGGCGGGCACGCCGACGGCCGTGCAGACGGCGGCGAGCACGGCGAGGGCGGAGATGGCCCAGAAGGCGGCGCGCCAGCCGAAGTGCTCCCCGACCACCGTGGACAGCGGCAGCCCCAGCAGCGTGCCGAGCATGAGCCCGTTCAGGGCGACGGCCACGGCCCGCCCGCGCACCTCCGGGCGCGTCAGCTGGGCGCACATCGACAGGGAGACGCTGAAGAAGGCCTGCGAGGCGATGCCGGTGACGATCCGCGCCGCCATCATGGCGCCGTACGAGGTCGCGGTGGCGGCCAGCACGTTGCCCGCGAGGAAGACGGCGAAGAGGGTCATCAGGGCGGTCTTCGGCCGCAACCGCATGACGGCCACGGTCAGGAAGGGGCCGCCGGCGGCCATCGCGACCGCGAAGGCGGTGATGAGATAGCCGATCTCGGGGACGGTGGCCCCGAGCCCTTCGGCCATCTGGGGCATCAGTCCGGCGACGACGAATTCGCTGGTCACCATGGCGAAGATGCCGAGGGCGAGGAGATAGACGGCGCGGGGCATGGGTGAGTGCTCCTAGAGTTTTGGATTGTGCAGTACAAAATCAAGGCATGCAAAGACGAAGAGAAAGGAGACGGGGAGAGGAAGGGTGCAAGGAAGGAAAGGAAAGGAAAGGACGAGGGCGGGCGAAGGAAACCCGGCAGCCCCCGTCAGAGGGCGTCGACCGTGGTGCGCAGGATCCCTTCGAGCGCCTGCCGCCCGACGCCGGCCCGGGCGGAGACGCGCATGCCCCCGATGGCCGCGATCACGAAGTGCGCGAGGGCGCCGGCGTCCTTGCCCGGATCGATGTCACCGTCGCGCTGCCCGGACTCCAGGGCGGCCTTGAGCGCCTCGAACCGGACCCGGTAGTCACGCCGCAGCACACCGGCCACTTCGGGATCCCTGGACCCCAGCTCGATACAGGTGTTGACGACCAGACAGCCGCGGCGGTCCTCCGCGTGGAGCACCTCTTCCTCGACGATGACGCCGAGGAGCGCCCGCACCTTCTCCCGCGCGGGCATCGGGCTCTCCAGCACCGCGTCGATGCTCCCGTTCTTGCGCTCCATATAGCGGAGCAGGGCGCGCCGGAAGAGGTCGTGCTTGCTCTTGAAGGTGTTGTAGATGCTGCTCCGGCCCAGACCGGTGGCTTCGCACAGATCCTGGGTCGAGGTCGCCTCGTACCCGGCGGTCCAGAACGCCTCCAGCGCGGCGTCGACCGCCCGCTCCTCGTCGAACTTCCTCGGTCGGGCCATGACAGGACCGTAACAGTTTTGGACCACCCATTCCAATAGCTTGCCCCCTCAGCTCACGCCCGCTCCTCCGCTCAGCACCCCCAGCCACGCACCGGCGATCATGAAGGGACCGAAAGCCAGCGCCGTGCCGCGCCCCGCGCGGCGGGTCACGAGCAGTGCCACTCCGTAGAGAGAACCGAGCAGCAGACCCGCGAAGGCTCCCAGGAACAGCACCTGCCAGCCGTACCAGCCGAGCGCACAGCCCAGCCCCACCGCCAGCTTCACATCGCCGAAGCCCATTCCCGCCGGGTGGATCAGGAACAGCGTGAAGTACCCACCGCCGAGCACCAGTCCGCCCAGCAGCGCCCCCGTCCACGATCCGGCCGCCCCGGGTATGAGGGCGGCGGCGCCGAGCAGGAGAGCCGTTCCCGCAGCGAGGGGCAGCGTGAGCACATCCGGGAGCCGCCGCACGGAGCGGTCGACCGCTGCCAGCGCGACGGCGACCGGGGCGACCAGCAGCCACACCGCGAGTTCGGGCCGGAGTCCGGTCACGGCGGCCAGCACCCCGCACACCACGGCCGTCGCCACCGAGAGCCACAGCGCCCCCGGCCCGTACCCCTCGCCGCACACGCCGCACCGGGCGCGGCCCAGCCACCCCCCTATCGCGTGCCCGCACGGACCCGTCGACTGCCAGGGCTCTTCCGGCTCGACACTCAGCCGATACCGGACCCGTGGCACCAGCAGACCGCCCACGGCCCCGTAGACGGCCGCCGACAAGATCAACAACGCCTCCATACCCAGAGAATACGGAGATCCCCGCGCCCCTGCCGGAGCCTGTGGATAAGGTCCGGAGCATGCTCCGCAGACAGGACGGCACGGCACGACTACACATCCCCGGCCGGCCACCGGTCCCTTTGGAGATCGCCACGTCCTACCGGGCCCGCACCCGGGGGCTCCTGGGCCGCGACGCCATCGAAGGCGCCCTGCTCCTCACACCCGCCACGAGCGTGCACACCTTCCGGATGCGCTTCTCCATCGACGTGGCCCACCTGGACCGGGACCTGAGGGTCCTGACGATGTGCACCATGCAGCCGGGCCGGCTCGGGGCACCGCGCCTGCGCGCCCGTCACATCCTGGAGGCCGAGGCGGGTGCCCTGAGCGGCTGGGGGCTTCGCCCGGGCGTCCAGGTGGAGATCCGGGACGCCGCTGCGGCACCCGGGGAACCCGGTCCCCAGGGCCGACCGCGCCCGCTTACGTGAAGGGACGGCGGGCCCGGCGGCGGGCCGTCAGCGTCCACCCGGCGAGCCCTGCCAGCAGAGCCGAGCCCGTTCCCACGCCCGCGTAACCGACGAAGCGCAGCCTCCCGTCCGGCCCTCCGTCCAAGGGGGTCGCGGTGCCACCGGCGACCGGCTTCGGGGCCAGTTCGGCCGGCCGGGCGGCAGCCACGCCGATGTCGAGCGTGACAGGCACCGCCACGGACGCTCCGGCGCCGGCCTTCGGACTCACACTCACCTGGAGGTAGTACCACCCGGGAAACCGCATGCCCCGAACGGCGTCGCCGATCGCCACACCGCCGCCGTACGCCGCCGGGGGCGTGGCGAGGGAAACGGTCGCAGGCCTGCCCTGATACCCGGCCGTCCTGTTCATCACATAGCCGCGGGAGGAGTTGTTCAGCCCGAGACGCACTCCGCCGGCCACGTACGGGGTGGCAGCGCCACCGTTCCGGGCGGCTCCGAACCGGCCGCGGGCGAAGAGTTGCCGGCCCGCCTCGACCGACACCCGGTAGAAGTGCGTCTCCCCGGGCCGGAGTTCATCCTCCCAAGAACCGGCAGCCACCTCTGCCGCATCGTGAAAACCGAACCCTCCGGTGACCTTCTTGCCCGGCCCGTCAGGCAGCGCGGGCGCCTGTGAGGCCCATGTGCCGCCGGAGGCCGACAAGCCGCCCCCGCCACCCGGCCCGTCGGCAACCGGCTGAGCCGTCGCATACTGCAGTTCCACCGGAACCGCCGCGTCGTCGCCGCTCCTCGCGTCTCCCCGTTCCAGTACGAAGCGGTACGTCCCCGCGGCCGCGCAGGCACTGCCCGCCCGCACCACCCTTTCCGCATGGTCGGCGATGGGGTAGGCGCCGCCGACCGAGAGGAACGTCCGGTGCCGGCCGGCCCCGCACGGCGTCCCGTCCGAGGCCTCGAGTGCGACGTCGATGCCGTCCCTGGGGCCCATGGTGCTGCCGGGGCGCGGGGCGGCCACAGCGGAGACGTACGCACTGGACGCGCCGTCCAGCTCGACCGTGTAGTACTTGCGCTCTCCGGGCCGGACGGAGTCCTTGTACGACTGCGGGCCCGGCCTCAGCACCGGTCCGCCGTCCTTGGTGGGGGCACCCTCCACCGCCTGTGCCCCCGGCGCCATCGTGTACGCCGCCGCGGCTCCGGTCTCTTCGGCTGCTCCCGCCTGCCCTGCCACCGCCATCAGTAACCCCAGCACGGTCACTCCGACGACCCCGCCCCTGGCCCTTCCGCGGCCCCTCATTCCACGCCTCCCTCACCACTCCCCCGGCACCCGCGTGCCCCATCCTGCCGTGCAGTCCGAGGAGTTCGCGAGGGTTCAGCACCGCCCGCGGAAGTCTTCCAAGGCACTCCGGACGGTGCGGACCATCAACCGCGGACGGTAGAAGACGTCGTCACGGGTGAAGCGGAGGATGCGGCCCACCTCAGGGCATCCGGCGAGTTCGTTGAAGCGCATGGTGTCGTTCTGGTGAGCGGCCCTTGTGCCGTGCCAGGCGAAGCCTTCGATCTCGATGCCGAGTCCCTCCGCGCGGAAGAGGAAGTCCAGCCGCACGGTGCGTCCGCGAGCCGTCGTGACCTCGGCCTGCGACTCCGGGTGCAGCCCTGCCCGTCCCATCTCCAGACGCGCCTTGGTCTCGGCCGGGGAGCCACTGGCCGGGTCGGTGAGCGCCAAGGCCCGCCGCGCCGACTTGATGCCCGGGCGGCGCGACGCTTCCTCCAGCGCCAGCGCCACATCCTCCCGGCGGGCCAGGCCGTGGGCGAGCGCCGAATCGGCGGCGATGACGGCCTCATCGGGCGGCAGGGCCCGCAGCAGGTCGGACAGCGTCCGCACGGCCGTGGTGACCCGGACGTCCGCGACCACGGTGACCTCGCTCTCCGCCAGCGGGGCACGGTGAAAGACGATGCCCGACCTGCGTCTGCGCCCTTCGAGCGAAGTGAGCTCCGGCCTGCACGGTCGCATCAGCACGATCCCGTGCGCCGCTGCGGCCGAACTGTGGCTCGCAACGAGCTCGGGGTGGTGCACTTGGAGCGCCCGCAACCGCAGGCGCAGATCCGCTTCCCGGCCAGGCTCGGCCCACGCACCGGCGTGCAACCGCGACCAGCCGGCGCGGCGCAACGAGCGGGCGGCCCCGCCGGGGGACAGCCCGGCGGCCACGGCCTGGGACGTCAGGACGACCCCGCCCTGCACTGCGGCCAGCTCACGCAGGCGTGGGTGATCTGCCTTCATCCACCCAGCACAGCGCATCCGCGCCCGTACGGCGACCCCTGTGGAAAACGGGTCCGGTTCCGCGAGCGCCCCTATCCCCTCCGGGGGAAGCTGACTTCCACCCGACGGTTCTTCCTGCGGCCCTCCTCCGTGGAGTTGTCCGCGATCGGGAACTGCTCGCCGTAACCCCGGATCTGATACGCGACCGAGGGCGAGCCTATCTCCCGGGCGAGCTGCTGCTGGACCGCATCGGCGCGTTCCTTCGACAGGGCCAGGCCGTGCGCGGTGGAGCCGAGGTTGTCGGTGAAGCCGAAGACGCGCAGGGTCCCCGCCTTCTGCTTCTTCGCCTCCGCCGCGATCGCGCTGATGCGCTTGCCCACCTCTTGGCTCAGCCTTGCGCTGTCCTTGTCGAAGAGGACCTCGGCCTGAAGGGCGAAGGTGACGTCGACGTTGGTGTCCTCGCGGCGCTCGTCGCCACCGTCCGTCTCGACCACGGACTTGATGTCGAGGACGCGCCCCGGGGCGAGCTTCGCGCCGGAGCGCAGCTTCAAGTCGCGATCGGCGCCGTCGATCTTCACGGGCGGGGTGGTGTTCGCCGGTCCCCCGGGACCGGCGGAACCGGAGCCGCCCCGGGCGGCCGCGGGCAGGGCGGCAGGCGTGACCGTCACGGCGAGAAGTGCGATCAGGGGGGCGGCGAATGCAGTGCCGCAACGGATCCTGAGCGTCGGCACGGCGCACTCACCCCGAGATCTTGATGCGGGCGGACGGCATGGTGGGCAGCTGGAAGTCGACTTCGGTGACATCGTCCGGAGGCGCGGGGAACTGGGCGAAGACCGGGCGGCTCTCGTTGGGCTTGACGTTGGTCAGACCCGTGCTGCACAGGCATTCCCCGTCGGTGTCGCGAAGCACCAGATAGCGCTTCTTGCTCGCCTGATCGACGAGTGAGGCCCCGGAGACGGAGGAACGGGACTTCATCTCCGTCTCCTTCGACAGCCAGTGGATCGCGTTGAACGGTCTGGAGCCGTGATTGGTGAGCGTGCCGTTGACCGTCACGAACCCGCCCTCGTCCCGTACGGCCGAGGTGAGCGCGATGACGATGCCGTCCGGGCCCTTCATCTCGCCGATCGCCCCGGACGGCTGATCCTGGGGCCGGTTCTTGGCCTCGCCCTGCCGTCCAGCGGGCTTCTCGGAGGCACGGGCGTCCGTTTCCTTGCTACCACCGTCGCCACCGCAGCCCGCCACAGCCAGGGCCGTGAAGGCGGCGAGCGCGGCCGCCGTCGCGCGCCCACGGGCCCTGTTCATGTGCGGCGTTCTCATGCTCGCGTTCCTCCGTTCGTCGGGCGGGCTTGCGCTGCAGACGCCGGGAGGGCGGCTGCCGGGGCGAGCGGCCCGGACGGCGTCGTCCTGCGCACGCCACCTCATCCGCCGTCCGCCAAGCGCACGGAAAAGAGGGTGGCGGCTCTCAGCAGGGGCCCGGGCCGTCCGGGTTCGATCCGTACGGCCTTGCCGTCACAGACGATCTCGACGGCTGGCTTCTGTTCCGCCTGACTTCCGGGGCCGGGGCTCCCGGACGGTCCCGGGCTGCCTGAGGGACCGGAGGACGGGCTGGCCGAAGGCTGCTCCGCGGGCGGCTTCCCGACGCACCGCGGCTCGACGACCGCCCGAGCCGTCGCGGTCGCGTGCTGGTCCTCAGTGCCGGGCACGACCGACTTGCCGACCGCCGATGCGGACCTGACCGTGACCGCGAAGGACGCGGGCAGTGCCACCGCTGAGGCGATGCATCGCCCTTGCACATCAGCGCCATTGGCCTCGGCGTAGGGGGTGGCGGCACTGCAGGCCGCGGCCGGGTCGCCCAAGCGGCCGGCCAGCCAGTCACGCCAGGGCCCGCCCACGTCCGCGGCCGTCAGCAGGCCGGCGTGGAGCTGGTCCCGGTAGGCCTGCGCCGCGGCGAGTGCCGCCGCGTCCGCCGCGGTCTGGGCACCGTTCTTCGTGGCTCCCGCGCGGCCGACCGCGAAGAACGCCAGGGCCAGGAAGAAGAGGGCCGCCACGGCGGTGATGTAGATCGGGAAGGCCTGCCCCCGGTCACCGCCGACCGGCGCGCAGGTCAGCCGCTGGTGACTTCGCTGATCTTGTCGGAGATGGCGCTGGCGATCGCGCTCCCGAAGTCCGTCCTGGTCAGCACGAGGACGATGGCCACGACCACGGCAATGATCCCGAGGTACTCGATCGCGGTCTGGCCCCTGTCGTTTCCCGGCAAGCGGCCCCTTCCCAGGAGGCGGTCGTTCCCCAGGAAGCGGATCCTTGCCAAGAGGCGGCTCTTCCCCACGAAGCGCTTCCCCATCACGTTCCCCTCCATCGGCAGCGGGCCCCGTCCGTCCGGGCGGTCGAGCACAAGAAAAGTACGCCGGATCAGCGGTGGCGGAACAGTGCCTCCGGCACCATTCACCCCCTGTTAAAGGGAGTTGGCGAGACTCTCGCCTCGGGCACCTCATCCGCCTCGGCCGGGGCCCCCCCCCC
>NZ_JBPQTS010000091.1:0-29477 GCF_051386455.1 Streptomyces sp. URMC 124 | reverse complement strand
CCCGAGCCCCGAGCCCCGAGCCCCGGGTCCCGGGTCCCGGGTCCAACCCCCGAGCCCGACGCCGAGGCCCGGCGCTCGACGCCCTTACTTGACGTTGACCGCCGCCCACGCGGCGGCGACCCCCGCGTACTCACCGCTGTTCGCGCCGTAGAGTTCGGCCGCCGCGCGCAGGGTCGCGGTGCGGGCCGCCGCGTAGGTGGTGTTCGCGGTCATGTGGACAGTGAGCGCGCGGTACCAGATCCTCTCGGCGGCGGGCCGGCCGATGCCCTTGACGGGCTTGCCGTCGTACGTGGGGCTGTCGTACGGGACGCCGTTGATGACCTTGGCGCCGCTGCCCTCGGCGAGCAGGTAGAAGAAGTGGTGGGCGGGGCCGCTGGAGTAGTGGACGTCGATGCCGCCGATGCCCGGGTACCAGTAGTCCTTGGAGCGGCCGTCCTTGGAGGGCCGGTCCATCCGGCCGCTCTCGGTGTTCCCGGTGATGTCGGTGCGCTCACCGATGAGGTAGTCGCCCGGGTCCGCCGGGTTGTCCGCGAAGAACTCGGCCGCCGCGCCGAAGATGGTGCTGGTCGCCTCGTTGAGGCCGCCGGGCTCTCCGCTGTACGTCAGGCCGGCGGTCGCTTGCGTGAGGCCGTGGGTCATCTCGTGCGCAGCGGTCTCGATGGTGATGAGCCGTCTGTTCGGAGCACCGTCACCGTAGGTCATGCAGCCGGTGGTGCCGTCCCAGAAGGCGTTGGCGTAGTGGTTGCCGTAGTGGACGCGGCTGCAGGTGCCGCGGCCGTCGCCGTAGACGCCCTTGCGGCCGTGGGTGCCGAGGTAGTAGTCCCAGACGACGGACTGGACGTAGTGGGCGTCGACGCCGTCGGCCTGCGGGCCGCCCTCGCACCACACATTGTCGGCGTCGGTGAACAGGGTGCCGTTGCCGGTGGTCGCTCCCTTCATGTCGTACGTCTTGTGGTTGCCGCGCTTGGGGTCGTTGAGCTCGTACAGGCCCGTGGTGGTGTTGCGGGTGGTGTCGAGCGCGACCCTTCCGTAGCTGCTGCAGCCTGTGCCGGTGGCCGGCTCGCCGGCCGGGCGGGCGCTCGCGGGGCCGGACTGCAGTCCGGTCACGAGGAGGGCGGCGGCGGCCGGCAGGGCGAGGGCGAGGGACGTTCTCCGGGGCATGGCGGCACCTTCTTCGGCTTCTGCTTGCTGCGGCGGCGAGGGTTCCGTGGGCGATCAGCGGGTGACCGGTGGGCGATCGGTGGGCGATCGGTGGGGCAGGAAAGAGCGTGCCACCCCGTACCGCTTCTTGTCAGGATCCCGACAACGAATGTCAGTTGTCCGCTGCCTGCGGCCGCGGCGCGTGCCGGAGGTAGGCGAGCACGGCGCTGACGCGCCGGTGCAGCTGTGGTATTTCGGCGAGGCCCAGCTTGGCGAAGGTCGAGTTGACGTGCTTCTCGATGGTCGACTCGGACAGCCGCAGGGACTCGGCGATCGCCCGGTTGGTCTTGCCCTCCGCCATGTGCCGCAGAACATCGAGCTCCCTGCGGGTGAGGCGCGAGAGCGGCGCGTCGGCTGCGCGGGCGTGGCTGCCCATGAGCACCTCCACGATGCGCGGGTCGACCACGGAGCGCCCGGCGGCCACCTCGCGCAGGGCGCGCAGCAGTTCGTCGACCTCGCCGATGCGCTCCTTGAGGAGGTAGGCCAGGCCGTCGGTGCCGCAGCGGAAGAGGTCGAAGGCGTAGTTCTCGTTGGCGTGCTGGGAGAGCACGACGACGCCGATGCCCGGGTGGCCGGCGCGGATGGCGTGCGCGGCGGTGATGCCCTCGGTGTGGTGGCCGGGCGGCATGCGGATGTCGGCGATGACGACGTCGGGACGGAACCGCTCGACGGCGTCGAGGAGTTCGGCGGCGGTGCCGACCGCCGCGACGACGTCGGTCTGCCCGGTGTCCTCCAGCAGCCGCCGGGTGCCCTCGCGCACCAGGTAGTGGTCCTCGGCGATGACGACGCGCAGGGGGTCAGGCACGGGTCTCCTCCCTCACTCGCTCCAGCAGGCGGGCGCGGATGGTGGTGCCGGTACCGGTTCCGGTGCCGCTCGTGATCGTGAGCTCGCCGCCCACGGCCTCGATGCGGTCGCGCATGCCGGTGAGCCCGGATCCGCAGGTGGTCTCGGTGGGGAATCCGGCGCCGTCGTCGTGGACCTCCACCAGGAGCCTGCCGTCGCTGCGGGCGATGCGGACGGTGACGTGGGTCGCTCCGGCGTGCTTGAGCACGTTCGTGAGCGCCTCGGAGACCAGGTAGAAGGCGGATTCCTCGATGTCGAGGGCGAAGCGCACCCCGCTCAGCGACTCCTCGCTGTGGACGGTGACGGGGAGGGGCATCCGGCGGGCGCAGGAGGTCACGGCGGCCATGAGGCCCTGGTCGGTGAGGATCGGCGGGTGGATGCCGTGGGCGAGTTCGCGCAGGCCGTCGATGACGCGGTAGGCGTCGTCCTGCACTTCGGTCAGGGCCGCGTCGATGTCGCCGCCGCGGTGCAGGCGGTTGCGGGCGAGGGCCAGTTTGGCGACGAGGGCGACGAGCTCCTGCTGGATGCCGTCGTGGAGCCGGCGCTCGATGCGGCGGCGTTCGGTGTCCTGGGCGTGGACGATGCGGGCGCGGGAGGCGTCGAGCTCGGCGGCCTGCCGCTGCACCTCCTCCACGCGGGCGCACAGCTCGGCGGCGAGGCGCACGTTGTGCACGGCCAGGGCGGCGGAGCGGGCCAGGGTCTCGCCGATGTCGTGGTCCTCGGGGGTGCAGCGGCCCTCGGCCTTGGGTCCGTATTCGATGAGGCCCAGGACGTCCTCGCCGTACAGGAGCGGGAACTGCCCCAGCGGCGCGGCGCCGGCGGGCCGTTCGCCGGCCTCGGCGGTGGAGACGGGCACTCCGTCGCCGCCGAGGCGGACGGCGACCCAGTGCAGGTTCAGCCCTTCGCGCAGGCCGCCGGCGAGCTGCGGCGCGAGCCGGTCGAGGTCGTAGGCGTGCTCCAGGGTGGTGCCGAACTGGACGAGGAGCTCGAACCTGCTGAGCCGCTTGCCGAAGACGCGGCGCTCGGCGAGGGCGTTGAGGCGGGCGCGCAGCGGCTGGAAGAGGGCCGTGGCGACGACGGCGACGAGCAGGGACAGGCCGATGGGGAAGAACTGGCCCGCGGTGAGCCCGAGGGTCAGCGCCATGCCGAGGTACCAGCTGTTGATGATCAGCCACAGGGACCCGTAGACGGCCGAGCGGCGCAGCACGAGGTCGACGCCGAGGAGGCGGTGGCGGAAGGCGGCGTAGACGATGACGAGGGACACCGACACGTAGGGCAGCGCGCCGAGGACGGCGCCGACGAAGTACAGCACGCCCTGCTCGCCCTGCCAGGAGCGGAAGAGCCGGGTGGCGGCCCGCATCAGCAGGAGCGCGGCGCCGGGCGCGGCGAAGGGCAGGAGGGCGGCGACGTCCGGGCGGCCGGCCGCGGGGGCGCGCAGGCAGCGCACGACGAGGAGGGCGGCGCCGAGGCCCGGCAGCCAGGCCTCCGGATAGTAGAAGACGACGTAGTGGACGCCGAGCTGCGACATGCCGGTCAGGGGCAGCAGGACGGGCAGGGCCAGCAGGCCCCACAGGCCGCGCAGGATCCGGCGCTCGTAGGGGAAGAGGACGGCGCCGTCGGGCAGCAGGGCGAGCAGCCGGACGAGGAGGATGCTGACGACCAGGTCGCAGGTCTGACTGAGGACCTGCAGGCCGTAGTCCGCGGGCAGGAGGAGGGCGTAGGGGCGCGGGCGGAGGTTCCAGCCGAAGGCCCGGATCAGCAGGGTGGTGGTATAGCGAATCGCAATGGTCACCGAAAGCCAGGTACCGATCAGCAAGAGGCGTCGTGCGACCGGACTTGATGGTGCGTGCCACCAAAGGAACAGGCCTGCGAAATAGCACGGGAGAACGGAACCCAGGATCCACGGCAGGGTGTACCTGTTCTGCAGCTGGGTCGTTCCCACGAGCGTTGCCCAGAGCATGCACAGTCCGCCGCACACGGCGATGATGCGCATTGCCCCGTCTCTGGCTGCTGCCACACAGGACATTATCGTGGGCCGTATCAACGGCAGTCCAGAGAAGTAATCCTCCGACGTGCATGGCGGTAAACCTCCATGCCCATTGGAGGACGTCCGGGTGCCCCGGAAAGGCGGCGCCCGCCAGACTCGTGGCAACGCATCAGGGAAGTTGCGGCACGGGGGAGACCGGACCCGGGCCGGCGCGCCCGCCGGGGCGCCCGGGCCCGGTCTGCCGGCCCGCCACCGGCCTTTCGGTTCCTTCGGGTTCCTCGAGTTCTTCGAGAACGGGTGGCTGTCATGAGTGGTTCCTCCGGTTTTGAGTGCGGTTCCGCATGCGGTTCCGGGTCCGGATCTCCGTCCGGGTCTCCGTCCGGGTCTCCGTCCGGACCCGAGGTGGTCGTCTGGGACACCACCTACGCCTGTCCCCTGCGCTGCTCGCACTGCTACTCGGAGTCGGGCCGCCGGCCGTCCCGGCAGCTGAGCCCGCCGGACATGCTGCGCGTCGCCGACGCCCTCATATCGCTGGGTCCGCGGGTCGTCGCCCTGTCCGGCGGCGAACCGCTGCTCGTCCAGGGCATCTTCGAGGTGGCGGCGCGGCTGCGCGACGCAGGCGTGAAGACGTCCGTCAACACCAGCGGCTGGCTGATGAACCGGGCGCTGGCCGAACGCCTCGCCGACCACTTCGACGAAGTCGTCGTCAGCCTCGACGGAGCCACCCCAGCGGTCCACGACCGCATCCGGGGCCGGGCCGGCTCCTTCGGCCGGGTCATGGCCGCACTGTCGCTGCTGGACGAAGTGGCGCAGGAGCGCCTGGCGGCGGGAGGGAAACGGCTGGTCTTCGGCATCGACTGCGTGGTGATCCGCAGCAATTTCGACCAGCTGGAGGACTTCGCCGCCGACATCGCCCACCGCTTCCCCCGCCTGCGCACCCTGGCCTTCAACGCGGCCGTTCCCGAAGGGCTCGCCAGCCGCCCGGAATTCTGCCGCCGCGAACTCCTCGACGACGCCCGGGTGGCCCGGCTGACCGGCCCGGAACAGCTGGCCCGGCTGCGTGAACTCGCCCCCGCCTCGGTGTCGGTCTTCACCACGGACAACTTCAACCTCGTCATGAACCCCGAGCGGGTCGCGCGCCGCATCGACACCCTGGTGATGCAGGTGGAGCCGGACGGCCGGGTCCGCGGGATCCCGGTCTACGAGGGGACGGTCGGCAGCCTCCTCGACGAGCCCGCGGCGCTGCTGTGGGAGCGCACGCTGGACCGGCTGAACGATCCGTTCGTCGTGGAAACCCTCTCCTCGGTGCGCTCCATGCAGACCTGGGCCGAGGCCGTCCGGCGGATGGACCTGCGCTTCGGGTCCCCCGAGGACCTGGCGAGGATCGCCCGGCGCTCGGTCCGTACGAACCCCCCGGAATTCGCCGCCGTCACGCCATGACGGGCGTCGCCTGAAAGTCACGGATACGAACGGCTGGGCCGCATTTTCCGGTCGCCTATTGGCTGTCGTCCTCCGGCAACGCGCCGCTATCTCGTCTTCACGCCCGCGGGAATTCCTCACCGAACACCGAACGTGCCGGCAACGAACGGAGAGGCCGCCATGATGAAGGTCAGGGACTACGACCGCTTCTACACGGCGGACCCCGATTTCTTCGAATTCCCCGAGCGCCTCGACGACGCGGCGGAAAGGCTGCCCGCCGCCCACCGCACGCCCCCGAAGGGCTGGGAGCGCACGGACGCCGGCTGGTGGGTGGCCCTGCGGCCGCGGGCGGTGGAACCGCCCGCGCAGGGCTGGCGGATCCACGTCTCCGTGACGCTCCCCCGCCTCCCGCGGGCGGCCGAGATCGTACGGGGATTCTGTCTGCGCCACGGCATACCCTTCGACGTCGTCCGCAGCGTCGCCGCCGTCCGGGCGCTCGGCGACGAGCACGCCGACCGCCTCACCGGCGCCGACCTGATGACCCTCTACCCCGCCGACGAGGCCGTGCTGGCCGGTGCGCTCACGGAGCTCACCACCTTGCTGGACACGCTCCCGGGCCCGTACGTCCTGGGCGGCCTGCGCCACCGCTCCGGCCCCCTCTACGTCCGCTACGGCTCCTCCGGGGCCCGGCGGTGTCCCGAGGCGAGCGGCGGCCGGGCCGACGGGCGTGCCGGCTCCGCCGGAGAACCCGGCGACGAACCCGCCCTGGTCCCCGCGCTGCAGCGCCCCGACGGGAGCCTCGTACCCGAGAACCGCCGCCCGGTCTTCCGCTGCCCGGACTGGGTCCCCCTGCCCGCGGTCCTCGGCCCGGACCTGGCGGCCCTGCACACCGCGCCCGACGGCCCCTTCCCCTACCGGGTGCGGCGCGCGCTGAACCTCACCAACGGCGGCGGCACGTACCTCGCGACCGACAGCGTCACCGGCGCCACCGTCGTCCTGCGCGAGGCACGGCCCCACGCCGGCCTGGACCTGCGCGGCGACGACGCCGTCACCCGCCTCTCCCACGAGCGCGCCGTCCTCGCCCGGCTGGCCGGCCTGGACTGCGTGCCGCGCTCCCTGGGCCACCACGTCCACGCCGGGCACCACTTCCTCGCCGTCGAGCACGTCGAGGGCCGGTCGCTGGCCGAAGCCGCGGCCGCCGCATTCCCGCTGACCTCGGACGAGCGGGCCGCCGCGGAAGCGCCCGGATACGCCGCCTGGGCCCTGGAGACCGTGGCCGCGGTCGGCGGAGCCCTGCGCGCCCTCCACTCCCGGGGCCTGCGCCTCGGCGAGCTCAACCCCAAGAACGTCCTGCTGCGCGCCGACGGGCGCGTCGTCCTCGTCGACTTCGAGACCGCCACGGACCTGGCCGACGACAGGGCGCCGGCGCTGGGCGAGGAGGGGTTCACGGCGCCGCCCGGCCTGCGGGGTGCGGAGGCGTCCGCCTTCCTCCTGGACGCCCTGCGCCTGTGGCTCCTGCTGCCCGTCCCGTACCGCAGCCCGGCGACGCTCCGCGTGCTCACCGCCGCGGTGGACGAGCTGTACCCGCTGCCCGCGGGGTTCGGCGGCCGGCTGCTGTCGGGGCTGCGGCCGGAGGGCGCCGCCCCTGCCGAGGACCACGCCGGGACGCTCGCCGCCGAGCGCCCCGACTGGCCTGCCGTCCGGGACTCCCTGGTCGCGGGCATCCACGCCATGGCCACGCCCGAGCGCGAGGACCGGCTCTTCCCGTGCACCCCGACCGGCCCCGGCTCCCTGGGCGGCTACGCGTTCGACTACGGCGCGGCCGGGGTCCTCTACGCCCTCCACCGGGTGGGCGCGCAGGTGCCGCCGGAGTACGTCGCGTGGCTCGTGGCCGCCACCGAGCGCGACCCCGCACCGCGGCCGGGCCTGTACGACGGCCTGCACGGCGTCGCCCTGACCCTGGACCTGCTCGGCCGGCGCGAGCAGGCCCTCGAGGTCCTCGCCCGCTGCCGACCGCTCGACGCCCGCGCGGTCCGTCCCGACCTGGCGGGCGGCAAGGCGGGCATCGCCCTGAACCTGCTGCGGTTCGCGCGGATCACCGGGGACGCGGCGCTCCACGAGGGCGCCCTGCGCATCGCCGACGAGCTGGCCGGGCTCGTCACGTCGGGCCCGCTCGCCGCCCGGCACGGTGTCCCGCCGCCTTGCGGCCTCCTGCACGGCGCGGCGGGCATCGCGCTGCTCTTCCTGCACCTGTACGAGGAGAGCGGGGCGACGCGCCACCTCGACCTCGCCGACCTCGCCGTGGGCCTCGACGCCGACCGGTGCACCGTCCGGGCCGACGGCGCCCTCACCCTGTTCGACGGCACGCACCACCTGCCGTACCTGCACGGCGGGAGCAGCGGGCTCGCGTTCCCCCTGCGGGGTTTGCTCAGGCACCGGCCCGGAGGCGCACGGGCCGTGACGCTCGCCGCCGTCCGGGACACGTGCCGGGCCCTGTACGTGCGCAACTCCGGGCTGCTGCGCGGGCGGGCGGGCGCGATCGCCACGCTCGCGGCGCTGGACGGCCCCCTGCCGGCTCCCGCGGACGACCACGGGTCCGGGGGCGAGGGCGGAGCCGAGCCCGCGGTCCTCACCCAGATCCGCCGCCTGGCCTGGTACGCGCACTCCTACCGCGGGCACCTCGCGTTCCCGGGCTTCCGGATGCTGCGGCTCTCGGCGGACCTCGCCACCGGTTCGGCAGGCGTACTGCTCGCCCTGGCCTCCGCGTTCGAGGGGGACACGACGGCGGGGGGCGGTCCCGCCCTGCCGTACCTCGAACCGCGGCCACCGTCCCGACGAGCCGAAGAGCGGAGGTGATTCGGATGTCGGAGATCCTGGACCTGCAGGAGCTGGAGGAGGAGACGCCCTCGGCGTGGCCCTGCGCCAACAGCTCCCACAGCAGCCTCGGCATGGGCTGACGGGCGGTCACACCTGTGCGGATCCCTGCGATGCACCGCCCGGGGAGGAGGTGAAGCACATGTCGGAGATCCTTGAGCTGCAGGAGCTGGAGGAGGAGACCCCCTCGGCGTGGCCCTGCGCCAACAGTTACGAGAGCGCTCGCGGCGTCGCCTGACGCGTCGCCCCACCGCAAGGACTGCCGGCCGTGGGCTGCCCGCGGCCGGCAGGCCGGCAGGCCGGCAGGCCACAGGCCCGGCGGCCCGCACGTCGGAAGCCCGACCCGCACGCCGGAAAGCCGTCACGCACGCCGGAACCCGTCACGCACGTCGGAAGCCCGTAGGAGTCCGGGAGGACGTCACCGTGCTCGCTCAAGGTCATCTCGTCGCGGACCCCTTCTTCGTGGAGACCCTCGACCGCGTCGAGGACGCCGCGGACCGCTACGCCCGCGCGGCCGGTCCGCCGCCCCCGGGCTGGCAGCGGGCCGAGCGCGGCGGCTGGGTGAACATCCACCGTCCGCAGGCCCGGCTGCCCCGGCAGGGCTGGAAGATCCACGCCTCCGCCACGGCCGACCGGGCGGAGCACGTGATCGACACGGTCTGGGACTACTGCACCGGTCGCGGCATCTGCTTCAAGTTCCTGCGGAGCGCCACCGTCCACAAGCAGGTCAACAGCAAGCAGGCACCGCGCTCGGCGGGCGGCAAGCTCGTCACCGTCTACCCCGCGGGCGAGGCGGAGCTGGAGCGGACGCTGACGGATCTCGCGGCGCTGCTGCGCGGCGTCGACGGCCCGTACGTCCTGAGCGACCTGCGCTGGGACGAGGGCCCGCTCTATGTGCGCTACGGCGGTTTCAGCCTCGCCTACTGTTACTCCCCCGAGGGCGAGTACGTCCCGGCGATGGAGGGGCCGGGCGGCGTGCTCGTGCCGGACGTGCGCGGCACGTCCTTCCGGGTGCCGCCGTGGGTGGAGGTGCCCGCCTTCCTCGGCGCCCGCATCCGGGCGGCCAGGGCGGGTACGCCCGGCGGCTTCCCGTACCGGGTGGAGAAGGCGCTGCACTTCTCGAACGGCGGCGGCGTGTACCGCGCCGTGGAGACGGGCTCCGGCAGGCGGGTCGTCCTGCGGGAGGCCCGCCCGCACGCCGGTCTGGACGACAGCGGCCTGGACGCCGTGGCGCGCCTGGAGCACGAGCACGCGGTGCTGCAGCGGCTGACGGACCTCGACTGCGTGCCCCGGGTGTACGCGCGGACCCGCCACTGGGAGCACCACTTCCTCGTGGAGGAGCTGGTCGAGGGCGAGACCCTGCAGGAGGCGGTCGGCAGGCGCCACCCGCTGTTCCGGCACGGCTTCGGTGAGGAGGAGGTCGCCGCGTACACGCGGTGGGCCTGCGAGGTCCTCGCGCGGATCGAGAAGGCCGTGGCCGAAGTGCACGCGCGCGGCATCGTCTTCGGGGACCTGCAGCCCGGCAACGTCATCGTGCGGCCCGACGACAGCGTCTGCCTGGTCGACTTCGAGACGGCCTTCGAGCGGGGAGACGCCGCCTTCCGGCCCGCCCTGGGCACGCCCGGCTTCACCGCCGCGTGGGCCCGCTCCGGCCCCGCCGTCGACGCGTACGCGCTCGCGGCCCTCTCCCTCGCGCTGTTCTGCCCGCTGACGCCGCTGCTGCGCTTCGACCGGGAGAAATACGCGCAGTTGACCGGCTGGGTGGAGCGGCGGTTCCCGGTGCCGCCCGGCTTCGGCGAGCGCCTGCGCAGCGAACTCGCGCCGCCGGCCCCGGCGCCAGCCTGCCACCCGTGCGACGACTCCCCCTGGCCGCAGGAGCCCGCGGCCGACGGGCGGGCCGCGCTGGACTCCCTCCGCGACGGCATCCTGCTCAGCGCGACGCCGGAGCGCGAGGACCGGCTCTTCCCCGGGGACGTCCGGCAGTTCGACGCCCAGGGCGCGTCGCTGGCCTTCGGCGCGGCCGGAGTCCTGCACGCCCTGTACGTCACGGGACGGGCCGGCCACCCCGCCTTCGGCGACCACGTCGACTGGCTGGTGCGCGCCTGCGAGCGCACCCGCCGGCCGCGGCCCGGGCTGTACGACGGGCTCGCCGGCATCGCGTACGTCCTGGACGAACTGGGCCGGCGGGACGCTGCGCGCGAGGCGCTCGCACGGCTGGACGGGATCGACCTCCAGGGGTGCGGCGCAGGCCTGTTCGGCGGCATCGCCGGGATCGGGCTGACCCGCCTGCACTTCGGCGGGACCGACGCGGCGGCGCGGCTCGGCGAACGCCTCGCGAGTGCGCTCGCGGGCCGTGAGCCGATCGCGGGCAAGCCCGGCGCCGTGGGCCTCACGCACGGCTGGTCGGGACCGGCGCTGCTCTTCACCGGGCTCTACGGGGCGACGGGCGAGCAGGAGTGGCTGCGGCACGCGGAGACCGCGCTGGCCAGGGACATCGGCCACTGCGGTGCGCCGCGCGAGGGAGGGGTGCACGTCAGGGAGGGGCAGCGGTGGCTGCCGGCCCTGGACCGCGGCAGCGCCGGCATCGCCCTCGCCCTGGACGCCTACCTGCAGCACTGCCCCGACGACCCGCACTTCGCGCTCCTGCGCGACCGCATGCGCGACGGCCTCGGCACCGAACTGCTCCTCTCCCCCGGCCTCCTGGACGGCCACGCGGGGCTGCTCTACTGCCTCGCCCACCTTGCCGGCCCCGACTCCGCACTGGTCCCGCACCTGCGGAGTCTGGGCCTCCACTGCGTACGGTTCCGGGGGCGGCGGGCCTTCGCCATGGACGGCCTGCTGCGGCTGTCCATGGACCTCGCGACCGGCGCAGCGGGCGTCCTGCTGGCCGTGCACACCGCGCTGGCCGGCGGCCCGGCGCGCATGGCCCACCCGCCTCTGCCCCTCCTCCCACCGCCGTCACCGCCCGCGGCGCCGTACGGACGTCCGGCGGGGCCGGTGACGTGAAGCCCACGGTGACCGGGCGCCCGGGCGCGCCCTCCGACAGCCTGCGCCGCAACCGCGACTTCCAGTTGCTGTGCGCCGGGCAGGGCCTGTCGATGCTCGGCTCGGGCGCCTCGGCCGTCGCGCTGCCGCTGCTGGTCCTGCAGGCCACGCACTCGCCGCTGCACGTGGGGCTGGTGGAGGCGGTGTGGACCGGTGCGCTGGCGCTCGCCTGCCTGCCCGCCGGCCCGGTCGCCGACCGCTTCGACCGCCGTACGGTCCTGCTGGTCTGCGAGGCCGGGCGCGCGGCGGCGAGCGCGGTCCTGGCCGCCGCGGTCCTCACCGGCTTCTCGCCGCTCCCGGTGCTGCTGGCCGCGGGGGTCGTCCTGGGCTTCCTGACGGCGCCGTTCAACGCCGCGGTCCTGCCGGCGGTCCGGCAGGTCGTCCCGGAGAGCAGACTGGCCACCGCCCTGGCGGTCAACCAGGTGCGGGGCCAGTTCGCGTTCCTGCTGGGGCCGGTGGCCGGAGGCGCCCTGTTCGAGGCGGGGGCGAGCTGGCCGTTCTGGCTGGACAGCGTCTCCTACGCGGTCTCCGCGGCATGCATCGGCGCGCTGCGTACGCGCACCCGGCCGCCCCCGCCGGACACCGGGCACGAAGGCCTGTGGCGGTCGTTCACCACCGGCATCGGCTTCCTGTGGAACGAGCGTCTGCTGCGCCGGCTGACGCTGATCGCATCGGCGCAGAACTTCGTCTTCGACGGGGTGTACCTGGCCCTCGTGGTGATCAGCGCGCGCCGGGGGGCCTCGGGGCTGTCCGTGGGGATGCTCACCGCGACCTCGGCGGTGGGGGCGATGGCCGGGGTCGTCCTGGCCCCGCGCGTGGGCCGGATCCTCACCCCCTCCCGGGTCCTGCTCGCCACGGGCGTGCTGTGCGCGCTGCTCGTCGGCGCGATGGCCTGCACGGCGAGCGCGCCGGTCCTCGCCGCCCTGATGGCGGGCTGCGCCCTGGCCGTGTCCGTGTCCGGTTCGGTGCTGACCGTCGCCCGTCTGCTGCGCACCCCGGTGCATCTGCAGGGCCGGGCGAACAGTGCCATCGGCTTGCTGTTCATGGCCACTCCGCCGCTCGGCTCGTCCCTGACCGGCCTGTTCCTGGACGAACTGCCCGGCCACGCCCTCTTCCTGCTCTTCGGCGCGCTCCTGGCCGTCCTCGCCGCCGCCTCCCCGCGCGATGTCGCTCCCGGCACGGCGGACACCCTGGACCGTTCGAACGGTGTCGGTCACACTCGGGCCCATGCGATGGACTGACATCCAGCAGATTGCGGCGCAACTCGCCGCGAAGCACCCGGACCGCGCGCCGCTCGCCGTCGAATTCCCCGAGGTCCGTGACCTGGTGGTCGGGCTGGAAGGCTTCGGCGACGACCCGGCCCGCTACAACGTACGCATTCTGGAGTCCATACAACTGGCGTGGAGCGACAGAAAGGGCTGACCGCGGAGAGAGCCGACGCTCGCCGTCCCGTCCGCCCCTCCCCGTACGGCGAGGGCGGGCGGAGGCGACGACTCCGAATCGGACATCGTCAGAAAACTCCACGCCACTTCTTGTCGCGCACCTGTCAACTTTGACCGCGGGCTGGCACCATCCTCTCGATTCACTCCTGCATCAACGGGCAGTCCGCCCTGGGATGTCCGATCCCTCGCCGGGCCGCGGCCCGGCGCCCCTGCTAGGAGACAGAGTTGAGACGCTTCCCCACCCCCCGCATCCACACCCCCCGCATCCACACCATCCGCACCACCGCCCTCCTCGCCTCCGCCGCCCTGTGCGCAGTAGCCGTGCAGACCGGCGTGGCCGGTGCCCAGGCCGAGAGCGGCCCGAGCGCCCTGGCGGTCCCGATGAGCCCCGACCAGCGCGCCTCCGAGATACGCAGCGCGCAGAACGACGCCGCCGCCACGGCCGGAGAGATCGGCCTCGGCGCCCAGGAGAAGCTGGTCGCCCGGGACGTCGTCAAGGACGCGGACGGCACCGTGCACACCCGCTACGAACGCACCTACGCCGGACTTCCCGTCCTCGGCGGCGACCTCGTCGTCCACCGGGCACCCGGCGGGCGCACCTCCGTCACCAAGTCCACCGAAGCGGCCATCTCCCTCGCCTCCACCGATGCGGCGCAGCCCGCCTCCGCGGCGGCGAAGAACGCCCTGTCGGCCGCTTCCGCGGCGCACACCGCGAAGCCTTCGGCGGGTGCCCCGCGCAAGGTCGTCTGGGCCTCGTCCGGCACGCCGGTCCTGGCGTACGAGACGGTCGTCGAGGGCGTGCAGCGCGACGGCACGCCGAGCGAACTGCACGTCGTCACCGACGCCGCGACCGGGGCGGAGCTCTACCGCTACGAGGCGATCGAGACGGGCACCGGCACCAGCCAGTACAGCGGCACCGTGCCGCTCACCACGACCAAGAGCGGCAGCGGCTACCAGCTCAACGACGGCGCGCGCGGCGGCCACAAGACCTACGACCTGAACCAGGGGACGTCCGGCACCGGCACGCTCTACTCCAACGCGACCGACACCTGGGCGGGCGGCCGGCTCACCGCGGGCGTCGACGCCCACTACGGCGCGGCCGTGACCTGGGACTTCTACAAGAACACCTTCGGCCGCAACGGCATCCGCAACGACGGCAAGGGCGCCTACTCCCGCGCCCACTACGGCAACAGCTACGTCAACGCGTTCTGGAGCGACGCCTGCTTCTGCATGACCTACGGCGACGGGTCGGGCAACAAGAAGCCGCTCACCGCCATCGACGTCGCGGGCCACGAGATGACCCACGGCGTCACCGCCGCGACCGCGAAGCTGATCTACAGCGCCGAGTCCGGCGGCCTCAACGAGGCCACGTCGGACATCTTCGGCACCGCGGTGGAGTTCTCCGCCAACAACTCCTCGGACGTCGGCGACTACCTCATCGGCGAGAAGATCGACATCTTCGGCAACGGCAAGCCGCTGCGCTACATGGACAAGCCGTCCAAGGACGGTAACTCCGTCGACAGCTGGTACAGCGGCGTCGGCGGCAAGGACGTCCACTACTCCTCGGGCGTCGCCAACCACTTCTTCTACCTGCTGTCCGAGGGCAGCGGCGCGAAGAAGATCAACGGCGTGCAGTACGACAGCCCGACGTCCGACGGCTCCAAGATCACCGGAATCGGCCGGGACAAGGCCGCCAAGATCTGGTACAAGGCGCTCACCTCGTACATGACCTCCAACACCAACTACAAGGCCGCGCGCACCGCGACGCTGTCGGCCGCCGGCGCCCTGTACGGCACCACGAGCACCGAGTACAAGACCGTCGGGGCTGCCTGGGGCGCGGTCAACGTCAAGTAGACCCCGCCGCATCCCGCCCACGACGCACTCGGACCGGCCGGTTCACGCCATACACGCGTCCCACATGTGCCGAGAGAAAATGCCAAAACTCTCCCCTCACCGCGCTCCCATCGAATACCTTCCGTCGCAGCGATGACGCCATTGGTAATCGGGCACGGGGGGCTGGAGAGGATCGTGTGACCGGTATCGACGGGTGCCTGGCCGAAGCCATGACCATCCCGGGCGCGCGGGGCGCGAGCCTCGTGGACTGGACGAGCGGGCTCGCGCTGGGCGAGGCGGGCGAGGGCCCCGGGAGCGACCACGAGAGCGCGGCGGCCGACGCGGCGGAGCTGGCCCGGCTCGCCTTCGAGAACAGGGCGTTCACCGCGGCGACCGCACGGAGCGGGCCCGTCGAGGACCTGATCGTCACCGCACGCGGCAGCTACCACCTCCTCCGCTTCGTGGAGACGGAGTTCGACAGCAGCGTCTGCCTCTACCTGTGGCTGGATCGCGCCGAGGCGAACCTCGCCGTCGCGCTGTTCCGGCTCAAGGGCCTGGCCGAGCAGCTGGTGCTGGCGTGACCGGCATACCCACCGCGATACCCGAGGCGGCACCCGCACCGGTCCGGCCCGCCCCCACGCTGGACCTGCTCGCCGCCGAGGGAGCGACCGGCGCTCTGCACGGCCGCGTGGGCGCGCTCTACCTCGCCGACGGCGCCGTGGTGCACGCCGAGAGCCCGGTCGTGCCCGACCTGGGCCGGCGGCTGACCGCCCGCGGCCGGCTGTCGCCGCAGGCCTGGGAGGAAGCCGTCGCGGAGGGCGGGCCCGGCTACCGCGCGGGCAGCCTGCTGGTGGAGCGCGGCCGGCTCAGCCGCGGCGAGCTGGAACTGTGCCACCTGAGCGCGCTGTTCGACGCGGCCTACTTCGTCCTGTCCCCGCTCGACCGGTCCCAGCACGCGCCCGACCGCTTCCTCGGCGAGGCCCGGCACTGGCTCGGCCCCATCCGCCCCGTCCCCGTGCCCGTGCTCCAGCGGGAGGTCGGGCGCAGGCGCAGGCTGCTGGAACGGGCCTGGCCGTGCCCGCAAGTGGACGCGGCTCCGGTGGTGCCCGTCGGCGATGCCGGCCGGGGCGGCCCGGGCCCGGCGAGCGGGCGGCAGGCGGTGCTCGCCGCCGCCGACGGGGTCCGCACACCGCTGCAGATCGCGCGGGCGCTGGGGCGTTCGGCCTTCGCCACCCTCCTCGACGTGCGGCGGCTGGCGGCCGCCGGCCTGGTCCGCACGCCCCGCGCGGACGCCCCGGCCCCGCCGGGACCGCCGCCTCCCACCGCTCCGGAGATCTCCCTGCTGTACCGGATCCGCGACGCCCTGGAGGCCCTGTGACTCCCTGTCCGATCTGCACGACCGCGCCGTACGCCGCCCCGCACCTGCCGATCCCATGATGAGGCGCGCCTTCAGACAGCTCGCCGGAAGGAGACAGCCGATGACCGCCGCACCCGAGGTGCTCACCGAGCTCCAGGGGTTACGCATCCGGGTCCCGCACCTGACCGGGGCGATGGTGGCCAGCACCGACGGGCTGGTGATCGCGCACCTGGTCACCGGCATGGAGCCGGACGGCGTGGCCGCGCTGACGGCGGCGGCGCTCGGGGTGGGCGCGCGGCTGACGGACGCCGTGGGCCACGGCGGCTTCCGCGAACTGCTCGTCAGCGGCGAGCACGGCTACGTGGCCACGTACGCGGCCGGGGCCTCCTGCGTGCTGACGCTCCTGGCCTCGTCCGACGCCAACGTCGGCCGCCTGAACCTGGAGGCCCGCAGGGCCGGCGCCCGCATCGCCCCCTTGGTCGACGGCGCCCTCGGGCGCCCGCGCCGGGCTCCCGCACCGCCCCGGAGCGAAGCTCCCCCGGCGGAACGGCTCCAGGCCGAGGCCGCCCGTTCCGACACACCCCGTCCCCACACGTCCCGTCCCGACAACCAGAGCGGAGTCACCTCATGACGAACACCGAAACGGCCCTCAAGGACGCGATGGGCTCGATCGAGGGTGCCCTCGGCGTGGCCCTCGTCGACTACGGCAGCGGCATGGCGCTGGGCACCCTCGGCGGATCCCAGTCCCTCGACCTCAACGTGGCGGCGGCGGGCAACACGGACGTGGTCCGGGCCAAGCTGCGCACGATGGAGATGCTCAACATCCAGGACGCCATCGAGGACATCCTCATCACGCTGGGCTCGCAGTACCACCTGATCCGGCTGCTGACCGGCCGCGGCGGCAACGGCCTGTTCCTGTACCTGGTGCTGGACGCCCGGCGCGCCAACCTGGCGATGGCGCGCCACCAGCTCAGGCGGATCGAGGCGGAACTGGAGGTGTAGCGGGAGGGCCGGCGGGGGCTAGCGGTTGCCGCTCCCGTTGCGGTTCAGCAGCGAGATGCGCTCCCCGATGTGCGACAAGGGGTTGTTCCCGTTGCCGGTCACCGATCCCTTGGTGCACTGCTGCTGCTCCTGGGCCGTGAGCACCGGGATGTCCTGCAGCCCGATGTTGGCGAGCAGGAGGCCCTGCACGCCGATCTTGCCGACACCGAGGCACAGGTCGTTGAGCGTGCCCTGGACCGCGGTCGTCTGCGGGCTCATGTGGCCGCCGGTGAGCGTCGCGCCGGAGCCGGTCCGCGCGCCGTTGGCGTTGGCCACCTTCTGGCTGTCGCCGACGGCGGCCGCGGGTCCGGCGATCATGCCGACCGCCGAGGCCGTCAGAGCCGTTGCGGCCATCACCTGCTTGAGCACGTCCACACCTTTCACTCGGTCCGCGGTCCCGGAGGACGGCGCACTGAGTAACTCCCTGATGCCGTAAATGTTCCGTCTTGTCACCCATTCGACCTCCGCCCGCCCGGGCCGCTTGCCTTCACCGTGCGTAGTGGACAAGATGCGTTGGGTCACCAACCGTGCGGGCTCGTCGGTGGAGCCCGGTCCGCCAGGAAAGGTCGTACGCGTGCATCCCGAGGGCTCAGAGGGTTCGGCGGAGGACGACCGGGCCGTGGCCGTCGTCGGGGCGGCCTGCCGGCTGCCCGGTGGCATCAGCGACCTCGCGGGCTTGTGGGAGGCCCTGGAGCAGGGGCGGGACCTGATCACCCGGGTCCCCGGCGACCGCTTCGAGACGGCCCGCTTCGTCGACGAGTCGGCGCGGCGCCCCGGCAAGAGCTACACGGCGGCGGGTGGCTTCCTGGACGACATCGCGGGCTTCGACGCCGGCTACTTCGGCATCTCGCCCAGGGAAGCCGCGCAGATGGACCCCCAGCAGCGGATGCTCCTGGAGATGACGGCCGAGGCCCTGGACGACGCCGCGATCGACCCCGCCTCGCTGGCCGGCTCGGACACCGCCGTGTACGTGGGGGTCTCCGACGCCTCCTACGGCGCGCAGCAGATGCTGCGCATCGAGGGGGTCGACGCCTACACGATGGCGGGCGGCGCGGCGTCGATCGCCGCGAACCGCATCTCGTACGCCTTCGACCTGCGCGGCCCGAGCATGGCCGTCGACACCGCGTGTTCGTCGGCGCTCGTGGCACTGGACCGGGCCTGCCGGACGCTGCGCGAGGGCACCAGCCGCACGGCCGTCTCCGCCGGCGTGAACGTGCTGCTGAGCCCGTACCCGTACGTCGGGTTCTCGCAGGCGTCGATGCTCTCGCCGCACGGCAGGTGCGCGTCGTTCTCGGCCGCGGCCGACGGCTACGTGCGGGCCGAGGGCGGCGGGGTCGTCGTGCTGAAGCTGCTGCGGGACGCCCTGGCCGACGGCGACCGCATCCACGGGGTGATCCTGGCGTCGGCCGCCAACAGCGACGGCAGGACGGCGGGGCTGGCGCTGCCGAACCCCCGGGCACAGGAAGCGCTGTTGACGTCGGTGTACGCGCAGGCGGGCGTGGATCCCGACGACGTCGTCTACCTGGAGGCGCACGGCACCGGGACGCCCGCCGGGGACCCCGCCGAGTGCGAGGCCATCGGCAGGGCGCTGGGCACGCGCCGCCGCACGGGGGCGCTGCCGATCGGCTCGGTGAAGTCCAACCTGGGCCATCTCGAACCGGCTTCGGGGATGGCGGGGCTGTTCAAGGCGCTCCTGGTGCTCCGGCACGGCCGGATCCCCGCCACCCTGCACGCCCTGCCCCTCAACCCCGGCATCGACTTCGAGGGCCTGGGGCTCGCTCCGGCCACGCAGGCGCGCTCCGTCGGCGAGGTGCCGGGGCGGCCGGTCGCGGGCGTCAACTCGTTCGGCTTCGGGGGTGCCAACGCCCACGCCGTCGTCGCGGCCCCGCCCGCTCCTCCGCGGCGTGCCCGGCACGCGGCCGACCGGACGTGCACGCTGCCGTTCGTGGTCTCCGCCCGCACGCCTGAGGCCCTCGCCCAGGCCGCGGCGCGGACGGCGGAGCGCCTGGCGCAGGCGGGGCCCGAGGAGTTCTACGACCTGGCCCACACCAGCTGTGCGCGGCGCGGCAAACACCCCTACCGGGCGGCCGTTCTGGCGGACGGGCCGGATGAGGCGGCGCAGGCCCTGGGGCGGCTGGCCCGCCGCTCCGCGCTCCCCGCGCAGCCGGCTCCGGCGGGCCCGGCCGTCGAGGCCGTCACCGGGGAGGCGGTCCGGCAGGGCAGGGTCGCGTTCGCGTTCTCCGGCAACGGCTCGCAGTGGGCGGGCATGGGCGCGGACCTGCTCGCCACGGAACCCGCCTTCCGGGCGGCCGTGGAAGCCGTGGACGAGGCGCTGGCCCCGCGGCTGGGCTGGTCGGTCGCGCGCGAGCTGGCGCAGCCCTCGCCGGGGCGCCTGAAGGCCACGGAGGTGGCCCAGCCGCTGCTGTTCACGCTGCAGACCGGCGTGGTGGCCGTGCTGCGCGCCCACGGCATCACGCCGTCGGCCGTGCTGGGCCACAGCGTCGGCGAGGTCGCGGCGGCCTACGCCGCGGGGGCGCTGACCCTCGACCAGGCGGCGTGGGTGATCGCCGAACGCAGCCGGGCCCAGGCGGCGGTGGCCGGCTGCGGGCGGATGGCGGCCGTCGGCATGTCCCGGGAGCAGGCCGAGGACCTGCTGGCCGGATACCCCGGGCTGGAGATCGCGGGGGTCAACACCCGGCGGGACGTCACGGTCGCCGGCCCCCGCAAGCAGCTCTACCGGCTGCTGGGAAGCCTGGCCGGGCAGGGTGTGGTCTGCGCCGAACTCGACCTGGACCACGCCTTCCACAGCGCCGCCATGGACCCGCTGCGCGCGCCCCTGCACAGGGCCCTCGACGGCCTGGACCCGTCCCCGGTGCGCGTGCCCCTGCTGTCCACCGTCACCGG
Organism: Streptomyces sp. URMC 124; assembly: GCF_051386455.1. Taxonomy (NCBI): domain Bacteria; kingdom Bacillati; phylum Actinomycetota; class Actinomycetes; order Kitasatosporales; family Streptomycetaceae; genus Streptomyces; species Streptomyces sp. URMC 124. The sequence goes on along the minus strand of NZ_JBPQTS010000091.1, from coordinate 9,531 downwards.
CGCGGCGGTGGAGGGGACCGGGCTGGACGCGGAGTACTGGTGGCGCAACGTCCGCGAACCGGTGCTGTTCGCGGACGCCGTCGAGCAGGCGCTCGGCCTGGGCGCCGACATCTTCCTGGAGATCGGCCCGCAGCCGGTGCTGCAGAGCTACCTGCGGCGCATCACCGCCGCCCACGACGCGCCCGGGCTGCGGGCGGTCACCCGTACGCTGCGCAAGGGCGACGACGGTGTGCGGGCGCTGCGCACGGCGGTGGCCGCCCTCCTCGCAGCCGGTGCCGAGGCCGACTGGAGCGCGTGCTTCCCCCGCCCGGGCCGGGTGGCTTCGCTGCCCGCCTACCCCTGGCAGCGCGAACGGCACTGGAGCGGCGGCCCGGAGTCGTGGGTGCGCAGCAGCGGGGACGGCCGTACGGAACACCCGCTGCTGGGCGAGCGCATGCCGGCGCCGCTGCCGGTGTGGCACGGCGCGGTCGAGCCGGCCCGGCTGGGATGGGTGGCCGACCACAAGCTCGGCGGGTCCGTCGTCATGCCCGCGACCGCGTACGTGGAGATGGCCCTGGCCGCGGGCCGCAGGGTGCTGGACACGGCGGTGGAGGCCGACCATCTGGAGTTCGTCCGGCCGCTGTTCGTGCCGTGGGGCGAGCCGGGCCGGGTGCACACGCAGGTGTCGTTCGACCCCGAGGACGGGGTGGTGCTCATCAGCAGCACGGACGACCAGGTCACCGCGCAGCGCAGGCACGCGCGCGGTCGGGTGCGGGCCCGGTGGGGCCGGCCTCCGGCACCGGTCGATCTGGTGGCGGCCCGGGCCCGGTGCGGCCGCAGGGTGGGCGGCGAGGAGCACTACCGGCAGGTCGGCGAGGCCGGTCTCGGCTACGGCCCCTCGTTCCGGGTGCTGGACGAGTTGTGGGCGGGCGAGGACGAGGTCGTCGCCGCCTACAGCGATCCCGGTCCGCTGGAGGGGCTCGACGTCAGCCCGGCCCTGCTGGACGGGGCGGTGCAGACGGGTGCGCCCCTGCTGGACGAGGAGGTCCTCGCGGGGCACACGTACCTGCCGGCGGCGATGGACGCGGTCCGCGTCTGGCGCAGCCCGGCGCCCAAGGGGGCGGTGCACCTGCGCGAGCGGGGCCGCACGGCGACGGAGGTGTGCTGGGACATCACCGTCACCGACGAGGACGGCACGGTCGCGGTGGAGCTGAAGGGGTGCCGCATGCGGCGCCTGACGGGGGCGCGGCGGACGCCGGTGACCCGCCAGGAGACGGTGCTGCGTGCCGCCCCTCGCCCCGGCGGTCCGCACCCCGCGCCCGTGGCGGCCCCGCAGGAGATCGCCGAACGGGCCGCGAGCCGGATCCTGGCCCTGCGCCGCGACTGGCGCACGACCGGCTACCCGCGCTTCGCCGCCCGGCTGCAGCAGGCGGCGGCCCACGCCTACGCCACTGCGCTCCCCGGGCTCCTGCCGGACGGGAACGGCTCGTTCACGGTGGGCGACCTCGTCGCGGGCGGCATGCTGCCGGGGCACCGGCAGGCGATGGAGCTGATGCTGGCCTCCATGGCCCGCTACGGGCTGGTGCGGCAGGAGCCGGACGGCCGCTGGCTGCGGGAGGCCGCGCCCCGGGACGCGATCGGCATGCTGCGCGAGGCGCTGCGGGACCAGCCGGCGTTCGCCACCGAACTGACGCTGGTCGTGCGCCAGTTCCTCCACCTCGGTGACGTCCTGCGGGGGGCGCGCGACCCGCAGGACCTGCTGGGGGTCGAGGGCGCTACGTCGTCCCTCGAACAGCTCTACGACGTGGCGCCGCTGCTGCGCTTCCACAACCGCGTCGCGCAGGCCCTGGTGCGGGAGGCCGTGGCGAGCCTGCCGGCGGACCGGCCGCTGCGGGTGCTGGAGATCGGCGCGGGCACCGGCGGGACCACCGCGGCGCTGCTGCCCCTGCTGCCGGCCGACCGCACCCGCTACCTCTTCACGGACGTCTCGTCGTCGTGTTTCGCGCGGGCCCGCCAGCGCTTCGCCGCGTACGACTTCGTGGACTACCGCACGTTCGACGCCGACGCCGACCCCGCCGGCCAGGACCTGCCCGGCGACTTCGACCTGGTGGTCGCGGCCGGCTCCCTGCACGCGAGCGCCGACCTGGAGGCGGCCGTGCGCCGGGTGGCATCACTCACCGCCCCGGGCGGCCTGCTGCTGGTGCTGGAGAGCCACGACCCGCTGGTCCTCATGCCCTTCTTCGGCACGCTGGAGGGCTTCTGGCACCGCAACGACGCCGGGCTGCGGCCCCGCTCGCCCCTGCTCGGCCGCGAGGAGTGGGGCGAGCTCCTCGCGCGCTGCGGCTTCACCGGCACCGTGCGGACCGGTGACGACGCCGAGCCGGCCCGCGAGGACTTCTCCGTCTTCCTCACCGCCCGCGCCGGCCGGCCGGTGCCGCCCGCGGCGCTGCCCGCCGCGGGCATCGGCACCGCCTGGGTCATCGCCTCCGAGGCCCCGGAGGAGGACGGCCTCGTGGGGGCCACCGCGGGCCTCCTGCGGGCGGCCGACGCCGTCGAAGTGCACACCACCGTGGCCGGCGCGGACCCCGCCGCGTGGGCCCCGCTGCTGTCCCGGGAAACGGTGATCGTCCTGGTGCTGGCCCCCGCCGGCGCCGACGATCCGCGCGAGCTGGTGGAGCGGGCGACCCGGCGCGGTGCGGTGCTGCGCGCCCTTGCGGTGGCGTGCGGGCGGCTGACCGGCAGCGAAAGCATCTCCCTGTGGCTGGTGACGCGGCCCTGCGGAGCCGTCCCGGAGCCCGGAGGGCAGGGGCCCGCTCCCGCGGACGCCGCCGCGTGGGGCATGGCGCAGTGCTTCGCCAACGAGCAGGCCTCGCTGACGACGCGCCGGCTCTCCCTCGCGCGCAGCGGTGACACGGCGACCGACGCGGACCGCCTCGCCCGGGAGCTCCTCGCCCCCTCGGAGGAGAGCGAGGTCGTCCTCACCGAGGGCGGCGGCCGGTTCGTCCCGCGCGACCGGGAGTTCGCCCGGCCCCTCGTGCCCGCCTCCGCCGTCGACGCCTTCGCCCTGGAGGTCCGCGAGCCCGGTCTGTCCTTCCGCCCGGCGTGGGTGGAGGCGCAACGCCCGGCGCCGGGCCCGGGTCAGGTGCTCATCACCGTGCGGGCGGCCGCGCTGAACTACCGGGACGTGGTCCTGGCCACCGGGGCCCTGGCCGGCGAGGACACCGCCGACGGGCGGTTCGACGCGGTCTACGGACTGGAGTGCGCCGGGACGGTCGCCGCCGTCGGACCGGGCGTCACCGGGTTCGCCGTCGGCGAGCGGGTGTTCGCCAGCGGCACCGACTGCCTGGCCTCCCACATGGTCACCTCCGCGGACGCCGTCGCCAAGATCCCCGACGGGACGGGCTTCGCCGAGGCGGCCACCTTGCCCGCGGTCTTCCTGACCGTCCATTACGGCCTGGGTTGGCAGGCCGGACTGGCGGCCGGGGAGACCGTGCTCGTCCACGGCGGGGCGGGGGGCGTCGGGCTCGCCGCCCTGCAGTACGCACGGCTGCACGGCGCACAGGTCATCGCCACGGCGGGCAGCCCCGCCAAGCGCGACCTGCTGCGCGCCCTGGGCGTCGAGCACGTCCTGGACTCCCGCAGCCTGGCCTTCGCCGGGCGCGTGCGGGAGCTGACCGGCGGGCGCGGCGTCGACGTCGTCCTCAACTCCCTCGCGGGCGAAGCCGTCTCCCGCAGCCTGGAGCTGCTCCGGCCGGGCGGACGCTTCGTCGAGCTCGGCAAGCGCGACATCCTGGAGAACAACCGGCTGCTGCTGCGCCCCTTCGAGCGCGACCTCGCGTTCTTCGGCGTCAACCTCCTCGCCCTGCTGGCCGACCCCGGACGGGCCGCTTCCCTGTTCGCCGAGGTCAAGGAGCGCATCCAGGCGGGCGACTACCGGCCGCTGCCGCACACGGTCTTCCCCGCCGCGCGCGCCGACGAGGCCTTCCGCCTCCTGCAGCACTCCCGGCACATCGGCAAGGTCGTCGTCTCCTTCGACCCGCTCGACGAGCCCGCCCTGGTCGAGCCCCTGGTCCGCACCCCGCGCCTGGACGCCGGCGCCACCTACCTCGTCACCGGAGGCCTCGGCGGCTACGGCGCGGCCACCGCGCACTGGCTCGCCGACCACGGCGCGCGCCACGTGGCCCTCGTCGGGCGCAGGGGGGAACGCACCCCTGGCTGCGAGGCCCTGCTCGCCGCCCTGGAGCGGCGGGGGGTGCGCGCCGTGCCGTACGCGGCGGACGTCGCCGACCCGGCCTCCATGCGGCGCGTGGTGGAGGAGATCGACGCGGGCGGGCACCGGCTGCGCGGCGTGGTGCACTGCGCCATGCACCTGGACGACGCCCCCCTGGACGAGCTCACCGACGACCGGTTCCGCGCCGTACTGGCCCCCAAGGCCGGGGGCGCGGCCGTGCTCGACGCGCTCACGCGCGGCCGGGAGGACCTGGAGCTGTTCCTGGTGTTCTCCTCCGTCGCCGCACGCGTCGGCCAGGTCACCCAGGCCCCCTACGCCGCCGGCAACCTCTTCCTCGAAGCGCTGGTCCGCCGGCGCCGGCACGACGGCGAGGCGGGCCTGGCCGTGGGGTGGGGCGCCCTCGGCGGCACCGGTTACGTGGCCCGCAACGGCCTCGCCCGCGCCCTGGAGAGCGGCGGCGTCGAAGCGCTCTCCCCGCGCGAGGTGTTCGACGCGGCCGGCGTGCTGCTGAGCGACGGCACGGAGGTCGCCGGGGTCGGCCGCTACAACTGGGCGCGGATGCGCGCCTGCCTGCCCGCGCTCGGCGCGCCGCGGTACGGGCAGCTGGTCCCCGAGCCCGACGAGGAGACCGGCCGCACGCACGAGGAGATCGTGCAGGCCCTGTCGGCGATGAGCCCCGCGGACGCCCTGCACGCGCTGACCGCGAGCCTCGTACGGATCCTGGCCGACATCCTCCACCTCGACCCGGGCCGCATCGACCCGGCCCGGCGGATCGAGGACTACGGCGTGGACTCCCTCATGGCCGCCGAGCTCCTCGCCGCCCTGCGGCGCCGCTTCGACGTCCAGGTGCCGCCCATGGAGCTGATGCGCAGCGGCGGCACGATCCTCGACATGGCACGCATCGTGCAGCTGCGGCTGGGCCTGGGAGCGGAGCCGGTCGCCCCGCCGTCCGCGCCGGGCACCGGACCTGCGACCGCGTCCCGGCCCGGCGTGCCCCCGCAGCCCGGCCCGGCCACGGACCCCGCGGGCCAGGCGCCGTGCTGACGTCGCTGGCCCGCGCCTGCGCCCGGCACCGGCGCCCGGTCCTCGCCCTGGCCGCGCTCGCCGCCGTCGCCTGCGCCCTGCTCGGCCACGGGGTGGCGGCCCGGCTGTCGGGCGGCGGCTGGACGGCGCCCGGCTCCCCCTCGGCCCGCGCCGAGGCCCTGCTGACCGACCACTTCCACGCGGGCGCCCCCGACGTCGTCCTGCTGGCCCGCGCGCCGGAGTCGGTGGACGCGCCCGCGGCGCGCGCTGCGGGCCTGGCCCTGACCGGCCGCCTGTGCCGCGAACACGGGGTGACCGGCGTCGACTCCTACTGGACCGGCCCGGTCACCCGCGGCTCGTGCCCCGCGGCGGCCGGCGGCAGGGCGCCGGCGGGCGCGACCGAGGTGGACGATGCCGCGCTGCGCTCGGACGATGCCCGGACCGCGCTCGTCACGGTGCGGCTGGAGGGAGGCGGACAGGCCGCACGGGCGGCCGTCGAACGCCTGTTGCCGGCCTTCACCGGGCCCCAAGGGCCCCTGCGCGTCCGGGCGACCGGCCACGCCGTCCTCGACCGCGCTCTGGAGCGCTACAGCGAGCGGGACCTGCTGCGCACCGAACTGATCGCCCTTCCCGCCACGTTGCTGCTGCTCCTGTTCGTCTTCGGGAGCGTGGCCGCGGCCTGTCTGCCGCTCGCGGTGGGCGCGGTCGCGGTGGCCGGCACCCTGGCGGTGCTGCGCGGCCTGACCGCCGTGACCGAAGTGTCGACGTTCGCGCTGAACCTCACCGGCGCGGTCGGGCTCGCGCTCTCCGTCGACTACAGCCTCTATCTGGTGGCGCGCTACCGCGAGGAGATCGCCGCCGGGAGCCCGCCGGAGGACGCACTGGCAGGCGCGGTCCGGTCGGCCGGGCGGATCGTCGTCGTCTCGGCGGCGGCCGTGGCGCTGTGTCTGCTCGGCCTGCTGGCGTTCCCCTTGTACTTCCTGCGGTCGATGGCCTACGCCGGGGTCAGCGTGGTGCTGCTCTCGGCGCTCGCCGCCCTGGTGCTCGTCCCGGCCGCACTGGCCTGCTTCCCCCGGGCGATCGGCCGGGGCGACCTGTTCGCCCGCCGGCGCCGCCCGCCGGGCCGCGCCGGGCGCGGGTGGCGGCGGCTGGCCCTGCGCGTGATGCGCCGGCCGCTGCTCGTCACGGCGCTCGCCACCGGCGCCCTGCTCGTCCTCGCGCTGCCCTTCCGCCAGGTGGCCTTCGGGTTCAGCGACGACCGGGTCCTGCCCCGCAACGCACCGGAAGTACGGGCGACGCAGGAGCTGCGGGACGGCTTCCCCCAGCTGCGCAACCCCGTCGAGGTCGCCCTCCCCGGCTGGCGCCCCGACCGCCCGGACCGCATCGCCGGGCTGGACGCGTACGCCCGGCGACTGTCGGCCCTCCCCGGCGTCCAGGGGGTACGGACCGCTACCGGCTCCTACGTGCTCGGCCACGACCTCCCCCTGGCCTGCCCCACCGCGGCCTCTCCCGCCCGCGGCACGCTGCCGGGCTGCCCGGCGCTGCGGCACTTCACCTCTCCGGCGGGCACCTGGCTGGCGGTCAGCGGCGCGACGGAGCCGTACGCCCCGGCGTCCACCGCGCTCGTCGCCCGGCTGCAGGAGGCACGGGCATCGGCGCCGCCGCTCGTCGGCGGCCCCACGGCACAGTTCCGGGACGCCCGGCACGCCCTCGCGCAGCGGCTGCCGTGGGCCCTGGGGGCGATGGCCGTCGCCACGTTCGCCCTGCTCCTGGCCTTCACGCGCAGCGTGTTCCTGCCGCTCAAGGCGCTCGCGGTCAACCTGCTCAGCCTGACCGCGACCTTCGGCGCGATGGTGTTCGTCTTCCAGCAGGGCCACCTGAAGTGGCTGGTGGGCGACTTCACGGCCACGGGCACGGTCAGCATCGTCATGCCGGTCGTCGCCTTCTGCCTGGCCTTCGGGCTGTCCCTGGACTACGAGATCCTGCTCCTGGCCCGCATCGGCGAGGCCCATGCCCGCACCGGCGACACCGTACGGGCGACGGCCGCCGGGCTCCAGGCGGCGGCGCCGCTGTTCACCGCCTCCGCCGCGCTCGTCCTGACGGTCCTGCTGGCCCTGGCCACGGCCGAGGTCGCGCTCATGAAGCTCCTCGCCGTCACGACCGCCCTGTCGGTCGTGCTCGACGCCGCGGTGATCCGCCCGCTCCTGGTGCCCGCCGTGATGCGCCTGGCGGGCCGCGCCAACTGGTGGCTGCCGACGCCGCGCCGGCACGGGGCACGCACCGTCGCCCCGGAGGGATCTCCCCTACGTGATCCTGCAGTTCACCGGGAGGCGCGCCACCCGGGGTAGCGGCGCCGGTGGTTCCGGCGGCAAGGTGGGAGTGCACCAGGAACACGGAAGTGGGAGGGGATGTACCGGTGAGCGGACTCAACAAGGAGGCGGGCAGCCTCAGCAAGGGCCTGGCCAAGGTCCAGGTGTCACTGAGATGGGATCCGAGCCCGATGGGCACGCCCGACAACGACCTCGACCTCATCGCGGCCACGTACACCGCGGAGGATCCGTACGGCAAGCCCGCCTATCTCGTGCACTTCGACAGCCGTTCGCCCGACGGCACCATCCTCCTCAACCGCGACAGCCGCACCGGCATGGGGCTGGGCTCGGACGAGGTCATGACACTGGAGCTCGACCGGCTCTCGCCCTCGTACGCCCGCGTCGTCGTCGGGGTGGCCATACAGCAGGGCGGCGGCCGCAAGACCTTCGGAGACGTCGCCAACACCGGCGTCCGCGTCACGGAGGGGTACAACGAGCTGTCCGCGGACGACTTCGCGGCGGTCGCGGGAGCCACGGCGGCGACGGTCGTGGAGTTCGTCCGCACCGGCCGGGGCACGTGGGAGTACCGCCCCACCGTCCGCGGCTTCGACGCCGACCCGGCGGCCTTCGCGGCGGTGATGGGCAGCGCCTGACGGGGTGGGGGTGCCGGCCCCGGCCGGCTGATGAGCCGACCGGCCGACCGGCGCGGCCGGCGGGCTCAGGCGGGGCAGAACTCCGCCTTGAAGACGTCGCCGGCGGCGTCCGTGTCGCTCAGGGTGTCGGTGTTGAAGTTCAGGACGAGGCTGTGCCGGGTGTCCGCCGAGACGAAGGCGATGCTCTGCGTCCCCACGAACAGACCGGTGTGACCCCACACTTCCGTCCCGCAGAGCCTGTACCGGAACAGCCCCAGGCCGTACTGCGTGTCCGGATCCTCACCGGTGGGGATGGTCGTCCTCAGCTCGCGCTGCTGCGCGGGCGGCAGCAGCCTGCCCTGGAGCAGGGCGGTGAGGAAGCGGTCGAGGTCGGCCCCGGTGCTGATCAGGTCTCCGGTGGCCCAGAGCAGCGAGGGGTCGAAGTCGGTGACGTCGTGCATCCTGCGGTCCGGGTCGTCGGTGAACCGGCTGTAGTTGCGTCCGGCCGGCGCCGGGACCGTGCGCTGGTGGCGCGGCAGGCGGGTGGAGTGCAGGCCGAGCGGTGCGATGATCCGGCGCTCCACCTCTTCCTCGTAGGGCCGCCCGGTCGCCTTCTCCACGACGAGGGCGGCGAGGACGTAGCCGGTGGGGGTGTACGCGTAGCGGGTGCCCGGTGCGAAGTCCGGCGGGTGGGCCGTCGCGGTCCGCACGATCCGCTGGGGTGTCCAGCGGTCGTAGCGGTGTTCGAGGAACGCGGTGGTGGTGAGGTTCCTCAGGACTTCCGGGTCCCCGGTGTAGTCGTAGAGCCCGCTGGTGTGCTGGAGGAGCTGGCGCAGGGTGATCCTGCGGCCGTCGTTGCCGTGCCCCTGCACCAGGCCGGGCAGCCACCTCTCGACGGTGTCGTCCAGAGTGAGCCGGTGCTCGGCCTCCAGTTGCAGCAGGACGGTGGCGGTGAAGGGCTTGCCGATGCTGCCGGCGCGGAACCGGTCCCGAGCGAGCCTGGGCCGCTTGGTGTACAGGTCGGCAAGGCCCGCGGAGCCGTTCCAGGTGCCGTGTGCGTCGCGAACGCGGGCCAGGGCTCCGGGGGCGCCCGCCTTGACGGCGGCGTCCAGGGCGGCCTGGGTGCGCTCGTGCCCTCCGGCGCGCGCGGCGGGCCGGACGTGGACGGGGGCGCCCGCCGGAGCGGGTGCCGGCGCGGCCCCCGCGATCGCGGCGGCCGTCAGGAACGCGGCCAGCACGGCTCGCGCCGTACGGACCGTCTTCGGCGGGCGCGGACGCTTCGTCATGACAGCCCTCCTTCAATGGGGGTCGGTGGTGGCGGGTCCGGACGGAGGTGCGGAAGGTGCGGGGGGCGGGT
>NZ_JBPQTS010000090.1:0-29560 GCF_051386455.1 Streptomyces sp. URMC 124 | reverse complement strand
CCGGTGAATTCATGAAATCGCAACAGTCTTCCGCTATGCGGACGGTCGGCGGCCCACCCTGGACACGGCGATGATCACGCTGCCAGTCTCCCGCCATGCCCGTCGTCAAACGGCCTCCGCGCCGCACCGCCACCCCGGCCGCGCCCGCCGCCCACCGCCGCACGGCCCGTCTCGCCGCCTGCTTCGCCGTCCTGGTCTCGGCCGCCGTCGGCTGTGCTCCCCAGGACGACTCCGGGCCGGACGCCGCCTCCGGATCCGGCGCCGCGAAGTCCTCCACCGCACCGTCTGCAGCCACCTGCGCGAAGGGGAAACTGGCCACGCACACCCCCGGCAAGCTGACCGTCGGCACCGACAAGCCCGCCTACGCCCCCTGGTTCCGTGACGACGACCCCTCGAACGGCAAGGGCTTCGAATCGGCCGTCGCCTACGCCCTGGCCGAGCGGCTCGGGTACGGCCGGGCCGACGTGGTCTGGCAGACCGTGCCGTTCAACACGGCCGTGGCTCCCGGCGCCAAGAAGTTCGACCTCGACGTCAACCAGATCTCCGTCAGCGACGAGCGCAAGCGGGCCGTCGACTTCTCCTCCGGCTACTACGACGTCCGCCAGGCGGTCATCGCCCTCAAGGACTCCCCCGCCGCCAAGGCCGGGAGCACCGCCGACCTCAAGCACGTCAAGCTCGGCGCCCAGGTCGGCACCACCAGCCTCGACGTCGTGAACGACGTCATCAAGCCCGACCGTCCGGCGGCCGTCTTCCAGAAGAACGACTACGCCAAGACCGCGCTCAAGAACGGCCAGGTGGAGGCGATCGTCGTCGACCTGCCGACCGCCTTCTACATCACCTCCGCCGAAGTCCAGGACGCCCGCATCGTCGGCCAGTTCGCCAGCGCGGGGGACAAGCCCGAGCAGTTCGGCTTCGTCCTCGACAAGGGCAGCCGCCTCACCCCGTGCGTCTCCGGCGCCGTGGACTCCCTCCGCAAGGACGGCACGCTCGCGCGGCTGGAGAAGGAGTGGCTCTCCGAGGCCGCCGACGCCCCGGTGCTGAAGTGAGCTCCGGGGAGGCGGCCGCGGCTCCCGAGGGCACCGCGCCGTCCCTGACGAAGGAAGCCGCAGAGGACTCCTACACCCCCTCGGAGCGCCGCCTGGAGCGGGAGCGCTTCAAACGCGCCCGGGCGCGCCGCGCCACGGCCGTCGCCGCGGGCAGCACGCTGGTCACGGGCGCCGTGCTGTTCCTCGCCGTCGTCAACTCGCCCGGCTGGCAGCGCACCCGTGAAACGTTTCTGAACGGGCACTACGCGCGCGAGGCGCTGCCCCAGGTCCTCGAAGGGCTGTGGCTGAACCTCCGCCTGCTGGCAGTCTGCGGGGCGGCCGTGCTCGTCCTGGGCCTGCTGATAGCGGTCGCCCGCACGCTGCGCGGCCCGGTCTTCTTCCCCCTGCGCGCGCTCGCCACCGCCTACACCGACTTCTTCCGCGGGCTGCCGCTCGTGATCTGCCTGCTGATGGTCGTCTTCGGCGTGCCGGCCCTGCGGCTGCAGGGCGTGACGACCGATCCGGTGCTGCTGGGCGGGACGGCGCTGGTCCTGACGTACTCGGCCTACGTCGCCGAGGTCTTCCGCGCGGGCATCGAGTCCGTGCACCCCAGCCAGCGCGCCGCCGCCCGCTCGCTGGGCCTGACCGCCCGGCAGACCCTGCGCCACGTCATCCTGCCGCAGGCCGTGCGCCGGGTCGTGCCGCCGCTCCTGAACGACCTGGTGTCCTTGCAAAAGGACACCGGCCTGGTCTCGATCGCCGGAGCGGTGGACGCCGTGTACGCGGCGCAGATCCTCTCCAGCAAGAGCTTCAACTACACGCCCTACGTCGTCGCCGGGCTGATCTTCGTCGCCCTCACCATCCCCATGACCCGGTTCACCGACTGGATCACGGCACGGACGGACCGCCGGCGCGCCCAGGGAGGGATCGTATGAGCATCGTGACGGACACCGCCCCGCAGCCCGTGGTCCTGCGGATGGAAGCCGTGCGCAAGACCTTCGGCGGCACGGTCGTGCTGCGCGACGTGGACCTGGAGGTCCCCCAGCACACGGTGACCGCACTCATCGGCGCCTCCGGGTCGGGCAAGTCGACGCTGCTGCGCTGCGCCAACCTGCTGGAGGAGATCGACGACGGGGCTATCCTCCTCGACGGCGAGGACATCACCGACCCGCGCGTGGACCCCGACGCCGTCCGCCGCCGCATCGGCGTCGTCTTCCAGGCCTACAACCTCTTCCCGCACATGACCGTGCTGGACAACATCACGCTGGCGCCGAGGCGGGTGCACGGCGTCGCCCGCGCGGAGGCCGAGGAGCGGGCGCGGGAGCTGCTGGAGCGCCTGGGCCTCGGCGGCAAGGCGGGCGAGTACCCGGACCGGCTCAGCGGCGGCCAGCAGCAGCGGGTGGCGATCGTACGAGCGCTCGCCGGCCGGCCGCGGCTGCTGCTCCTGGACGAGATCACCGCGGCGCTCGACCCCGAGCTCGTGGGGGAGGTGCTGGGCGTCGTGCGCGACCTCAAGGAGGACGGCATGACGATGGTCCTGGCCACCCACGAGATGGGCTTCGCGCGGGACGTCGCCGACCAGGTGTGCTTCCTCGACGGCGGGGTCGTGCTGGAGCGCGGCACCCCCGCCGAGGTCTTCGGCGCACCGCGCCGGGAGCGCACCCGGAAGTTCCTGCGGCGGATCGTCGAGGCGGGCCGGCTGTGATCAGCCCAGCTGCTTGATCAGCAGCTCGAACTCCAGGTCGTCGCGCTGCGGGACGCCGAAGCGCTCGTCACCGTACGGGAACGGGCTCATCCGCCCGGTGCGCCGGTAGCCGCGCCGCTCGTACCAGGCGATGAGCTCGTCCCGCTGCTTGATCACGGTCATGTGCATCTCGGTCGCGCCCCAGTCTGCGCGGACGAGCCGCTCGGCCTCGGCGATGACGGCCTTGCCGAGCCCGCCGCCCTGCATCCGCGGGCTGACGGCGAACATCCCGAAGTACGCGTGGGTGCCGCGGTGTTCGAGCTGGCAGCAGGCGACTATCCGGCCGCCCTGCTCGACCACGAGCAGACGGCTGTCCGGGTCCCTCACCACGGCCTCGACGCCGTCGGGGTCGGTGCGCTGGCCCTCCAGCAGGTCCGCCTCGGTGGTCCAGCCGGCGCGGCTCGCGTCACCGCGGTAGGCCGACTCGACGAGCGCGACGAGAACGGGCACGTCGTCGACGGTCGCGTCCCGGAAGGTCGTCTCCGTGCTGCTGGTGGTTTCCATCGTGTCCCTGAGGTCCTCTCCGTACGGTTCCGGCTCCACGTGCACACTAACCCGGGCCCCGGGGAACGCCGCCGGGACCCTGACGCGCCCCTGACGTGCCACCGCGCGTGCGCGGGCGCGTATTCGAAGCCCCAGCGCTCCTCTTGTGCGCCTGTGCGCTCCCATGTGCTCTCGTCCCCGGGGGAATCAACCGGAGGTGGATCTGCACGTCCGGGGAGGTGCGCCGTGCACGGACCGCCGCTGATCGGCTGGCTGCTCGTGGCGGTGAGCGCCGCCACGGGCGCGTACTGCCTGGTGCGCCTCCGCGCGGGTGCCGGGGCGGAGCGCCGGGCCGTCGGGAGCGATGCCCTGATGGGGCTCGGCATGGCGGCCATGGCCGTGCCGCCCGCCGTCATGGACACGCGGCCCTGGGGTGCGCTGCTGTTCGCCGCCGTCTTCGGTGCGGCCGGCGCCCACGCCCTGCTGGGCGTGGCGCGCGGCCGCGCGGACACCCACCATCTCCACCACGCCGTGGGCGCGTTCGCCATGGTCTACATGGCGCTGGCGATGGCGGGCACGCCGATGGGCGGCCGGGCGGAACACACGGGCGCGGCGGCGGCCACGCACGCGACCGCCCATGTCCCGGCCGGCACGCCCCTGCTGACGGGGCTGCTGCTGGTGTACTTCGCCGTGTACGTCGTGCGCACGGTGGCCGTCCTCGTCCCCGTCACCGTGGCCGCCGGGCAGGTCTCCTGGCCGGGCCGGCCGGACCTCACCCACGCCTGCAGGCTGTCCATGGGCATCGGCATGCTGGCGATGCTGCTGACCCTGTGAGCCGCACCCCGTGGCATGCGTCACTTCCCCCACCGGACCTACCCGCGGGTGCGGCGGCGCTCATAGGCTGACGGCCATGATGGTCCCGCTCGCGCTGCTGGTCCTCGGCGCCCTGGTCGCGGCGCTGGCGCCGCGCGTGCTGACCCGCTCCGACTGGCCCGACCGCGAACCGGTCGTGGCCCTGTGGGTGTGGCAGTGCGCGGTGGCCACCGTGCTGCTGTGCTGTCTGCTCGCCATGGCGCTGAGCGCCGCAGCGGCCTGGGAGGCCGTGCGCGGGCACGTCTTCGGGATCGCTCCGCACGGCGTGGTCGAGGCCTACGCCCTCACCGCCTACGGCGCGTGGGCCGCGCCGCTGGCCGTGGCGCTGGCGAGCGGCGCCGTGTGGACCGCCGCGATGCTGACCCGCGAGATCAGCTGGTCGCGCGCCCGCCGCCGGCAGCGGCGCGCGGAGCTGCTCGTCCGCTCCCCCCGGCTGCCCGGCGAGGAGCCCGGCGGGGACCGGCTCGTGGTGCTGGAGGGCGACCGCCCGGACGCGTGGTGGCTGCCCGGCGGTGCCGCCCCGCAGCTGGTGATCACGACCGGTGCGCTCCGCCGCCTCAAGGGCTCCCGGCTCGATGCGGTGCTGGCCCACGAGCAGGGACACGCCCGCGCCCGGCACCACTGGCTGCTGCACGTCTCCTCGGCCTTGGCCAACGGCTTCCCGCAGGTCCCGGTGTTCGCCGCCTTCCGCGACCAGGTGCACCACCTGGTGGAGCTGGCGGCGGACGACTCGGCGTCGCGGCGCTTCGGCCGGCTGACCACGGCCCTCGCCCTGGTGGAGCTGAACGAGGACCGCGGGGTGTTCGGCCCGTGCCCGACGCAGCTCTCGCAGGTGCCGACGCGGGTGCAGCGCCTGCTGGCCCCCGCCCCGAGGCTGACGGCGGCGCGGCGGCTGCGGCTGACGGCGGTTGCGGCGCTGGTGCCCGCGGTACCGCTGCTGGTGACGTTCGTGCCGGGCCTCAGCGTCCTGACCCGGTCGGGGTCGTAGCACCGGAGCGGGCCGTGACGCAGGAGCGGGCCGTGACGCAGGAGCGGATCGTCACGCCGGAACGGCCGCGCTCCGGGCCGGGCCCGGTCCGGAGCGGATCGCAGGCGTGGTGGCCCCCGCGGCCCCCGTGCGCGAGGATCTGCTGATGCACGCCCCTTCCCGCCCTTCGCCCGCACTCCCCCGCGCCCCCTTCCTCACCCGCCCGGCGCCGGTCCGGACGGGGCTGGCCCTCGCGGCCGTCTTCGGCGTCCTGCTCGCCCTGGTCGCGGGCGCGTGGGAACCGCTCGTCTCGCTGGACCGGCACGTCGCGGACGGGCTGCACCCGGTGGCCGTGGAGCACCGCGGCTGGACGCGGTGCGTCCGGGTGCTCTCCGACTGGCTGTGGGACCCGTGGACCATGCGCGCCGCCCTGGCCCTGGCGGTCCTGTGGCTCCTGCGGCGGCGCGACCTGCTGTCGGCCGCCTGGATCGCCGGGACGTCGGCCCTGGGCACGGCCCTGCAGCAGGGCATCAAGGCGGCGGTGGGCAGGGCCCGCCCCAGCTGGCCGGACCCGGTGGCGACCGCCCACTACGCGGCCTTCCCCTCGGGCCACGCCCTGTCGGCGACGGTGGCGTGCGGGCTGCTCGTGTGGCTGCTGTGGCGGTACGGCGCACGGGCACGGGGCTTGGGCGCGGCTGCCGCGGCGGCCGCGGTGTCGGTGCTCGGCGTGGGCCTGACCCGTCTGTACCTGGGCGTCCACTGGGCGTCGGACGTCCTGGGCGGCTGGCTGCTGGGCGCAGCGCTCGTGGCCGCTTCGGTGGGGCTGTTCGGCACGGTGACGAGGCGACGGGCCGGCGGCGGATCGTGAGCCGGCCGCCCGCCTCGCCGCCCGCCCGGTGACGGGCCCGACGGCTACGGCTGCTCGGGGGCGAACCCGGGTGGCACCGCCTGCGGCCCCGCCGCCGCGCCTATCGCACCGGTCAGCTTGTCGATCGTCACGTAGCGGGCGGAGTGCTCGACCCCTTCGGGGACGTGGTGTTCGAGGGCGGTGCGATCTTCGGACATGCGCCCGTAGGTGCTCACCCGGATGCGTACCCCGTACCAGTGCGGGGCGCTCCGGCTGTGCTGCGCATGGCGCGCACAGCTGAGCAGCATCCTCTTGACGGGCTCTTCGAAGGCCCGGTTGAACCGGCTGTTCGTCGTGTTCGTCATGGGCGTCATGTTGCGGGAGATGCCGGGGCCTCCCAGGTTGTCGTTCCACAGGTGGCCCTTCACCCAGCCCCCGCCGTCCCGCCGGTTGAGCTCCTCCACGATGCTGCACTCGCCTGCTTGCGGCGGCCCCCCTAGATAGGTGTTCCCGGGAGCCATGATGCTGGGACCGACGACGACCTCGACCGACGTCCCGCCCGTGCGCCCGTCGTACGCGCCGTAGTCCGGGCCGGCCCACACGTGCCGTCGGCCGCCCCACGCCGGATACGGCAGGTTCCCGGTCCGGCCACGCGTCGCAGCGCGCTGGACCGGTTCCGCCCCCCGCTGCCGCATCCGGGCCACCGCGGCGTTGCCGGCGGTGCGGTGCAGCCCCAGCACGGCGGCGGCCCGCGTCGCGGCGGGCCCGGGCCGCCCCACCGCCGGGCCGGGGCCCTCGGCGCCGGAACCCTCTTTCGGATGTGGACCTTTCACGCGCACCGGACGGACCCTCCTCGGACACTGGGGACGGCTGTCTCTCCCACTCATACGCGAAAGGGCGGACACATGACGGGACTTCATCGGGCACACCGGCGAGAAGTCGCCACGACACGGCGGGCGACGGCTTCCGGGGAGGGATCATGACGGTCAAGGGGGTGCTCTTCGACTTCTCCGGCACGCTCTTCCGGATCGAGTCCGCCGCGTCGTGGCTGGCCGCGGCCCTGGAGCGCACCGGGGTGCGCATGAGCGGGGCGGAGGCGGCCCGGGTCGCGGCGCGGCTGGAGGAGGCGGGCGCCCTGCCCGGGGGCGGGCACCCGGCGGCCGTGCCGGCGCACCTGGCAGCGCAGTGGGCCGAGCGCGACCGCAGCGCGGAGCAGCACCGCGCCGCGTACACGGGGCTGGCGCGCGAGGTGCCGCTGCCCCGGCCGGAGCTCTACGACGCGCTGTACGAGCGGCACATGGAGCCGGCGGCCTGGCGTCCGTACGCCGATGCGGCCGGGGTCCTCGGGGAGCTGCGGCGGCGCGGGATACGGACGGCCGTGGTGAGCAACATCGGCTGGGACCTGCGCCCGGTGTTCCGCGCGCACGGCTTGGACGCCCACGTGGACTCCTACGTGCTGTCCTTCGAGCACGGGGTGCAGAAGCCGGAGCCCCGGCTGTTCCTGGAGGCCTGTCAGGCGCTGGGGCTCCCGCCCGCAGAGGTGCTGATGGTGGGGGACGACCGCCGGGCCGACGGGGGTGCTGCCGCGCTCGGCTGCGCGGTGCACCTCGTGGACCACCTGCCGGTCGGGGAGCGGCCCGCCGCTCTGCGCCCGGTGCTCGGCCTGGTCGGCTGACAGGCCCGGTTGCCACGCTGGTCTGGGCGGTCCCCCGCGCCGCCCAGGCCAGCCGACACGCCGGAGCCGTGCCACGCCGGGGCGGGCAGAGCGCCGGATACCCCCCTGAGTATATTGGCCCGGAGCCAGTCAACGCAGGAGTTGTGGAATGTCCCCGCGCAGCGCGTCGGCCAACGAGGAGATGCGCCGCCGTTCCCGTGAGCGGCTGCTCCAGGCGACGGTCGAACTCGTCGGTGAACGCGGGTACGAGGCGACAACGCTCGCCGACATCGCCGACCGGGCCGGCACGGCGCGCGGCCTGGTCTCGTACTACTTCCCCGGCAAACGGCAGTTGCTGCAGTCGGCGGTGCACCGGGTGATGCACCTGGAGCTCGAGGCGGGCCTGGAGCGCGCCCCGTGCGCCCGGGACGGCCGCGAGCGCCTCGCACGGGCGATCGACGCGATCCTGGGGCTGGCGCGGGACCGCCCCCTGCTGATGCGCACCCACATGGCCGGGATCCTCCAGGCGGAAGGTTTCATCCAGTGCCCGGAGCAGCAGCGCCTCGCGCACCTGCTGCACGACACGGTCGCGGCCTACGGCTCCCCCGACCCCGACTCGGACTACCCGCTGCTGCGCGCCCTGCTGATGGGCGCCGTCGTGGCGGTCCTGCTGCCGGGCGCGCCCATGCCGTTCGAGAGGCTGCGGGCGGAGCTGTTCCAGCGCTACGGCCTCGACTGGGAGCTCGGCGTCCCGCCCGGCCCGGAGCCCCCGCCCGCGGGCGCCTGACCCGTACGGCCCACCCGAACCGGCCACGCCCACGCGCCGCCCTCCCGTACCGCGCCCGCCGGTGCGATCCTGGAGGGACCTGCGGGACGTCTGCGGAAGTCTGCGGAAAGGGGCCCACCGTGCTTCGCATCGCCGTGGTCGGGTCGGGGCCGAGCGGGGTCTACACCGCTCAGGCCCTGGTGCAGCAGCGGGAGGTCCCCGGCGTGCGGGTGGACGTCCTGGACCGGCTGCCCTGCCCGTACGGGCTGGTGCGCTACGGCGTCGCCCCGGACCACGAGAAGATCAAGTCCCTGCAGGGCAACCTGCGGGCCGCCATGGAGCACCCCGCCATCACGTTCTTCGGCAACATCCCGGTGGGGGACGGGCCGTGCGGCCTCGCGCCGCGGCGGCTGCTGGAGATCTACCACGCGGTCGTCTACTGCGTCGGGGCCGCGGCCGACCGGCGGCTCGGCATTCCGGGCGAGGACCTGGCCGGCAGCTTCTCGGCCACCGAGTTCGTCTCCTGGTACAGCGCCCACCCCGACGCGGCGCCGGACGGGTTCGTCCTGGGGGCGCGCTCCGCGGTCGTCATCGGTGTGGGCAACGTGGCCGTCGACGTGGCCCGCGTGCTGGCGCGCGGGGCGGGCGAGCTGGACGCGACGGACGTGCCGCACGCCGCACTGTCCGCCCTCGCGGCCAGCCGGGTGACGGACATTCACATGATCGGCCGGCGCGGCCCGTCGCAGGCGAAGTTCACCACGAAGGAGCTCCGCGAGCTGGGCGCGCTGCCCGGCGCCGAGACGCTCGTCCGGGCCGAGGAGGCGGCGCTCGACCCCGCGTGGGACGATCCCGCCGGACTGCCCGCGGTGGGGCGCCGCAATGTGGAGGTCCTGCGCGGCTGGGCCGGACGTCCGCCCGGCAGCCGTCCGCGCCGCATCCACCTGCGGTTCTTCCTCCGCCCCGCCGCGCTGCTCGGCGGCGACGACGGGGCGGTGCGCGCCGTGCGCTTCGAGCGGACGGCGCCGGACGGGCGCGGCGGCGTCGTCGGCACGGGCGACTTCGAGGACGTCGAGGCCCAGCTGGTGCTGCGCTCGGTGGGCTACCGCGGGGTGCCGATCGCGGGGCTGCCGTTCGACGCGGAGCAGGGGATCGTGCCGCACGAGGCGGGCCGCGTGCTGCGCGAGGGCGTCCCGTCGCCGGGCGAGTACGTGGCGGGCTGGATCAAGCGCGGCCCCACGGGCGTCATCGGGACGAACCGCTCGTGCGCGAAGGAGACGGTGGCGTCCCTGCTGGCCGATGCCGGGGCGCTCGCGGCGCGCCGGCCCGCGCCGGTGGAGGACGCGCACGCCGTCCTGCGGGCGGCGGGGCGGGAGCCGGTGGAGTGGCCGGGCTGGCTGGGGATCGAGGCCGCGGAGGCCGCTCTCGGCGCGCGGCTGGGCCGCGGTCCGGTGAAGATCGCGGACTGGGAGGGGCTCCTGTCCGCGGCCCGCGCCGGCGGCTGATCGCCGCTCGCGCCCGTCCGCCGCCTCAGGAGGGCACGCCGAGACGGGACGCCTGGAGTCCCGCTGCCGTGAGGACGGTGCCGAGCAGCCCCGGGAAGAGCTCTTCCATGTCGTCGCGGCGCAGCGCGTTCATCTTCGCGGTGCCCCGGTAGACCTGCCGGACCACGCCGGCCTCGCGCAGCACCCGGAAGTGGTGCGTCGTCGTCGACTTGCTCACGGGCAGGTCGAAGACCGAACAGTTCAACTCGCCCTCGACCGCGGCCAGGTCGCGCACGATCTGCAGGCGCATGGGGTCGGAGAGCGCGTGCAGCACGCCTTCCAGACGGATCTCCGCCCGGCCGGGGTGCTCCAGGGAGCGGCCGCTCGACGACGGCCGGTTGGATGCTGGCACGGCTGCTCCTCACAGGTGCGTCGGGCTTCTTCACTGCTCCGCGACGCCTCCATTGTACGAGAGGCATCGTAGTTTGACATCCCTCGTACTACGATGAGTATCGTACGACCGTTGCCCGCCGCGGACCCGCCGCAGCGGGAAGACGTCGCCGTGACGCGCCTAGGAGCCTGCCGTGACCTCGTTGTTCACCCCGTACACCCTGCGTTCGCTCACCATCCCCAACCGGGTCTGGATGGCCCCGATGTGCCAGTACAGCGCCGAGGTCTTCGGGCCGGGCGCGGGCGTCGCGCACGACTGGCACTTCGCGCACTACGCCGCCCGCGCGACCGGCGGAGCGGGCCTGATCCTCGTGGAGGCGACCGCGGTCAGCCCGCAGGGGCGGATCAGCCCGGCCGACCTGGGCCTGTGGAACGACACCCAGGTCGCGGCGCTCCGCCGCATCACCTCCTTCCTCTCCGAGCGCGGCACCGTGCCCGGCATCCAGCTCGCCCACGCCGGCCGCAAGGCCGCCACCGACCGGCCGTGGCGGGGCGACGGACCGGTCGGGCCGGAGGAGGCCTGGCAGGTCGCAGGCCCGAGCGCCGTGCCGTACGCGGAGGGCTACCCCGTCCCCGACGAGCTGACGGTGGAGCAGATACAGCAGATCGTGGGGCAGTTCGCGGATGCCGCGCGGCGCGCCCTGGCCGCCGGCTTCCGGGTCGTCGAGGTGCACGGCGCCCACGGCTACCTCATCCACGAGTTCCTCTCCCCGCTCGCCAACCGCCGCACCGACCGCTACGGCGGGTCGTTCGAGAACCGGGCGCGGTTCGCGCTGGAGGTCGTGGACGCGGTGCGCGGCGTGTGGCCGCAGGAGCTGCCGGTGTTCTTCCGGACCTCGGCGACGGACTGGACGACGGAGAACCCCGAGGACGGGCGGGACGGCTGGACCGCGGGCGACACCGTGCGCCTCGCGCGGGAGCTGCGGGGGCGCGGCGTGGACCTGATGGACGTCTCCACGGGCGGCATCACCTCCGGCATCCGCATCCCCACCGGTCCGGGCTACCAGGTGCCGTTCGCCCGGCGGGTGCGCCAGGAGGCCGGCATGCCGACCGCCGCCGTCGGCCTCGTCACCGACCCCCGGCAGGCCGAGAAGATCCTCGCCGACGGCGACGCCGACGCCGTCCTGCTCGGCCGGGAGCTCCTGCGCGACCCGCACTGGCCCCACCGGGCGGCGGTCGAAATGGGCGCGGCGAAGCGCCTCCCCGACCAGTACGCCTGGGCCGTCTGAGCCCGGAGGGTCACGTGGGCGCGGGCTCCCGCCCGCGGCACACGTACGGCTGAATCCCCGGGGCGCGGATACGTACGGGTACGCCCCGGTCCGCGCCCCGGCTCACCCCTTGCTTCGTGCGACCGCCCGGGCGGTCCGGTCGCGGGGCCCGGAATGCGCCCGCGCCCCCTCCTTCGCGTACGATCCTGGACTTGCGCAACTGCCAGCAGTTTGTTTACAGGGAGGGGCGGCAGCTGTGGCTGCACGACCTTTGCACGAGATCGTCGAACCGGGCTGGGCGAAGGCCCTGGAGCCGGTGGCGGGCCGGATCGCCTCGATGGGCGACTTCCTGCGCTCGGAGATCGCCGCGGGCCGCACGTACCTGCCGTCGGGCGCGAACGTACTGCGCGCCTTCCAGCAGCCGTTCGACGACGTCCGGGTGCTGATCGTCGGTCAGGACCCGTACCCGACACCGGGTCACGCCGTGGGGCTGAGCTTCTCGGTCGCGCCGGAGGTGCGGCCGCTGCCCGGCAGCCTGGAGAACATATACCGCGAGCTCCACACCGACCTGGGGCTCCCCCGCCCGTCCAACGGGGACCTCACCCCCTGGACCCGGCAGGGCGTGCTCCTGCTCAACAGGGCGCTGACCACCGCCCCGCGGAAGCCCGCCGCGCACCGCGGCAAGGGCTGGGAGGAGGTCACCGAGCAGGCGATCCGGGCGCTCGTCGAGCGCGGGCGCCCGCTGGTGGCGATCCTGTGGGGCCGCGACGCGCGCAACCTGCGGCCGCTGCTGGGGCAGGTGCCGTCCGTGGAGTCGGCGCACCCCTCGCCGATGTCGGCCGACCGCGGCTTCTTCGGTTCGCGGCCGTTCAGCCGGGCCAACGACCTGCTGGCACGGCAGGGCGCGGCCCCGGTGGACTGGCAGCTGCCGTGAGGCCCGCGGGGCGGCCACGGCACCGGCCGGCTAGGTGAGGCCGACAGGCGGTCACGTCCTCGGCGTCGACTCGGGCGGCTCGGGCATCCGTGTCGTCCTGCGCCGGGTCCCCGCCGACGGCCCGGCGCTGACCTGGTCGTCCGCGGTCCCGGTCACGGTCGGCGAGCAGGGCATCGACGCCCGCAGCCTGCTCGGCCAGGTGGTGCCGGCGGCCCGGGAGCTGCTGGCCCGGGCCGGGGCGGAGCGCTGCGAGGCCGCCTGCGTCGGTGCCGCCGGCATGGCCGCCCTCGGCGGCGAGCTGCACGCCCTCCTCCCCTCCGCGCTCCGGGAAGCCCTGGGCGTGCGCGCGCTCGCCCTGGCCACGGATGCGGTCACCGCCTACGCGGGCGCCCTCGGCCAGCGGCCGGGCGCCGTGGTCGCCGCGGGCACGGGGCTGGTCGCGCTGGGCACGGACCTGGCCCCCGGCGGCGGCTGGCGGCGCGCCGACGGCTGGGGCCACCTGCTCGGCGACTGCGGCAGCGGGGCGTGGATCGGCCGCGCCGGGCTGGAAGCGGCCATGCGCGCGTACGACGGGCGGGCCGGCGGTTCGCCCGCCCTGCTGGAGCGGCTGCAGGCGGTCTTCGGTCCGGCGCCGGAGCTGCCGGGCGCCCTCTACCCCCGCGCGGACCGGCCCGCGGTCCTCGCGTCCTTCGCCCCCGAGGTGGGCCGGTGCGCGCCGGCCGACCCGGTCGCCGCCGGGATCCTGCGCCGGGCGGCCCGGCACATCGCCGAGGCGGCCGCGGCGGTGTGCCCGCCCGCCCGGAGCGGCCGCGAGGCGCCTGCTGCGGAGCCTGCGCGGCGGACGGACGGGGCGGCCGAGTCCGGTGGGACGTACGAGGTGGCGCTGACCGGCGGCCTCCTCCGTATGGGCGCCCCCCTCCTCACACCCCTGACCGAAGAGTTGCACATGCAACTACCTCATGCGCGGCGGGTCACCGCTGCGGGCGAGCCGCTGGACGGGGCGTTGTGCGTGGCGGAGGCCCTGCTGACGGGCGGTCTGCTCCTACCGGCCGATCCTCCGATGCTCCGGATCGTTTGCTGAACGCTTCTGCGATGAGCGTATTTATGGGCGAATAAATCCGGACAGACGCCACGAGGGCGCCCCCACCCGAACGGCCGAGCACCTCGAACGACTAACATGCGGCGCCATGAGCTCCCCCACAGGGCCCGCGCCTGGCCTACCTGTACGAATGCCGCAACCGCGTCAGCCCGGACGACACCGGCGGCCGGAGCCGGCGGCCGCACCCGTCGGCGCGCCGCCGCTGGTTCTCGCCGTTCCGGGGCTCCCCGACACGGAGACGCGCTCCCTCGCCGAGGAGATCCTCAGCATCGCGCGCTCCGAGCTGCCGGGCCTCGACGCGCGCATCGGCTACGTGGACGCCGACGGGGCCGCCGAGGGCTACCCCTCGCTGGACTCCGTCCTCGCCTACGCCGCTGCCCAGCGCGCCGCTCGCGCGAGCGAAGCCCGCGAAGCCGGCACCGAGGACGGCACCGCCGGCCTCTGGGACCAGTGGCCCCCGGCCATCGTCGTCCCGCTCCTGGCCGGTCCGGACAACGCCCTCCTGCGCCGGATCCGCCAGTCCGTGATGAACAGCGGCTGCGCCGCGGAGCTGACCGCCGCGCTCGGCCCGCACCCGCTGCTCGCCGAGGCCCTGCACGTGCGCCTGTCGGAGGCCGGGCTGGCCCGCGCCGACCGCGCACGACTGTTCACAGTTGCAACGGCTGCGGACGGGATCATCCTGGCCACGGTCGGCGGCGAGGAGGCCGTCCAGGCCGCCGGGATCAGCGGCATGCTGCTCTCCGCCCGCCTCGCCGTGCCGGTCCTCGCGGCCGCACTGGACATCGAGGGCGACATCGCCCGCGCCGCCGACCAGCTGCGCGGCTCCGGCTCCCGGAACCTGGCGCTCGCCCCCGGCCTGATCGGCCCGGAGATCGCCGAGGGCCTCGCGGACGCCGCCGCCAAGGAGGCGGACTGCGCCGCCGCCGCGCCGCTCGGCGCCTACCCGGCGATCGGCAAGCTCGTCCTGGCCAAGTACGCGGAGGTGCTGGGCATATCCGTGCAGCCGCCCCAGGGCGTGCCGGCGCGCTGACGCCCACGACCGGCGGGGCCAGGCGATCAGACCGTGCCGTGACCGTCTGACCGTTCGGCCCGCCCGTTCCACCACTGCTTTCCGGAAGAGGGGTTCCCGCGCTGCGGGGCCCCTCTTCGGCCGTCCCGGGCCCGTCCGGCTCTCGCCACCGGCCCGTGAGCGGGCCCGCCGCGAGCCCGCGACGGGCCTGTCGCCGCTCAGGCGAAGACCACGCAGGACGCCGCCGGCACGGGCACGGAGCCCGCGCACCGCGGAGTCCCGGTCTCCGCGTCCACGGCGAACCAGGCGACGTCTCCGGAGCGCTCGTTGGCGGCGTACAGGTGACCGCCCGACGGGTGCAGCGTCAGGTCCCGCGGCCAGACGCCCCCGCAGCCGACCACCTCGGGGACGCCGCCGGGGTCCCCGGAGGCGTCGAGGGCCAGGACCGAGATGCTGTCGTGGCCGCGGTTGGCCGTCCACAGGAACCGCCCGTCGGCGGAGACCACCGGTGCCGAGGGGTAGGTCCGCACGCCCTCGCCCGGAGGCAGGACCCGCGTCTCGCCGAGCGGTTCGAGCGTCCCTCGCGCGGCGTCCCAGCGGCAGACCGTGACGCTCGGGACCAGCTCGTTCAGCACGTAGACGCGGTCGTTCACCGGCGAGAAGACGAGGTGCCGGGGCCCGGTGCCGGGCCGCAGCGGCGTCTCCCCCTGCAGGCGCGGCAGACCGGTCACGGGGTCGAGGGCGTACGTCCACACCGAGTCCGTACCGAGGTCGACGGCCAGGAGCCTGCCGCCCGAGGGGTCGGGGACGACGGCGTGGGCGTGCGGGCCCTTCTGCCTCTCCGCGTCGGGACCACCGCCCCGGTGGGCCATGACCGCGGCCGGGGCCCCCGGCCCCCCGCCCGTGCGGACGGGGAGGGCGCTGACGCTGCCCGAGCCGTAGTTGGCGGTGAACAGGTGCGTGCCGGTGACGGCCAGGTGCGTGGGGCCGTCACCGCGGACGGGCACCGGCGGGCCGAGCAGCTCGGGGCGTACGGGATCGGCGAGGGAGAACGCCGCGGCGGCGCCCTCGTCGGTCTCGCTGACCGCGTAGAGCACGTCGGCCCCCGGCGAGAGGGCGAGGTAGGAGGGGTTGGCCACGGCGTCCGTGGAGCCCAGGAGCGTCAGTGCGCCCGTGGCGGGGTCGGTCCGCGCGACCGTGATCCCCCGGCCGCCGGCCTCCGTGAACGAGCCGATGTACGCGAGGAGCCCTCGCCCGCCGGGCCGTCCGCTCCCCCCGCTCCGCCCGGCCTGTCCGAGCCTTCCGCCGCCGTCCGCCATGCCGCCGCCCTCCCCGCCCCCGAAGTCTGTGATCCCGACGCTACACGGAGGTACCGCCCCGCCCGAGGTCAGGCCTCTGCGGGACACTCCGCGGCGCCGCGTGCGCCCGAGGCGTCCGGCCCCGGCACGGCCGGCACGGGCGCGTCGCTCCGGGCTGCCGCAGGGGCGGGCACGCCCGTCCGGGCGGCGTGGCAGGTGACGCACAGCAACTGCCGGGCCGGGGTGGGGCCGTGGGAGACGCCCAGGCCGTTCGGGCGGTGCAGCACCGGGCGGGTCAGGCGCAGGTGGTCGGGGCAGAGGCCGGAGTTGCAGCCGTGGCAGACGGCGACCGCGGGGGTTCCGGTGCCCTCGGAGGCGTAGCAGTCGTAGCAGTTCATACGAGTTCTCCTTCAGGTTCGGACGGCTCCGCCCGGGGAAGGAGGCGCAGGTCCGGTTCGGACGGCTCCGCCCCGGGGGAAGGCGACGGTCCTTCAGCGCGTTCCTCAGCGCACCAGGCAGCCGCGGTCCGCGCCGTTGCCGGCGTACCCGATCCGGCAGCAGGCGGCGACGAACCGTGAGGCCAGCTCCTGGTCCTGGTCGTAGCGCCAGACCACGGCGATGTCGGTGCGGGGCTCGGGCGGCCCCAGCGGACGCACGCGCAGGTCGGCGCTGAGGCTCATCCATTCGGCGATGCCGCGGTCCATGTACGACACGCCGGCGCCCGAGGCCACGGCCGCCGCCACGTTGATGTAGTCGGGCTCCTCCCACGCCACCTGCGGGGATCGTTCCTGCCCGACGAAGCCCAGGACCTTGTCGTAGAGCCCGGGGGCGAGCGACCGGGGCCACATGATGAGCGGGAGCTCCTCGGTGGACACCTCCTCCCCGGCCAGGCGGTCGGCGGCGCCGCCGCCCGGGAGGAGTTTGACGAGCTCGACGTCGCCCACCACGGACATCCGCAGGTCGTCGGCGTCGACGGGCGGTCTGACGAACGCGAAGTCGGCCTGGCCCGCGCGCACCAGATTGATGTTCCGTTCGGACCAGCCGGATTCGACGGACACCGGGACGGCGTTGCGTTCCCGGAACTCCGCGACCATCTCCCGCTGGCGCAGGGCGTGTCCGGAGCGGCTGAAGACGACGCGTATGGGGCGTCTGCTCTCCGCTGCCGCCTGCTGGATCCGCGCTTTGATGGAATACGTGCACTGCAGGAGCCGCGGCGCCTCCTCCTGAAGTGCCTTGCCCGAGGCCGTCAGCGCTATCCTGCGGCTGCCGCGGCTGAGCAGTTCGGCGCCCAGTTCCTTCTCCAGCACCTTCATCTGGTGCGAGAGGGTGGGCTGGCTCACCCCGCAACGCCGGGCCGCTCTTCCCAAATGGAGTTCGTCGGCCACCGCGACGAAATACTCCAGGCGGCGCAGCAGACCGGAGAGGCTCAGTAAAGGCTCCTCGTCACCCCGCACGCACACGACCTCCCGCCTGAACTGAGCATTGCCGTACGAAAGTTGTTTTCCGGGTGCTTCACGAGTGTAGCAACCGTGTCCTAAGCGCGGTCAACAACACGTCAGCGCCGTAGCGGAGGTTGCAGGCCGACACCGGGCGGCGCGGCACGACTCACCTATCACCCCATACCGGGCGCTTACCGACTCCCCTCACACCCCCTGGTTGTGACGCACGCCACTCGAAGAGGCCCGGAAAGCCGCCCCGCCTGCCCTCTTAGCGATCATCTATTTGATCTATAGACCGGTTTTATTGGACCGCCCGCGGAACGCGTGGAACTGTCGCCCTACATTGATCAACCGCCCCCCGGACAGCAGGAGGTAGGATGATCAGCGAGCTGATCAGTAAGGACGACCGATTCCAGGAGATCCTGGAGCGGCTGAACCGCAAATCGGTCGAGGACTACTACAACCCCTACCGGATGTTCGACTGGCCGGATTCCCTGCCGGAGAACCGGTGGTGGATGAGTCCCGAACTCACGACCACATACGGCACCGACGTGGCCCCCGAACTCGACCAGGAACAGCTCTATCGCCTTTCCCGGTACGAGAGCATCAATTTCTACAGCCTCAACGTGGACGGAATCCGCGAGCTCATCGTCGAGGTGACCCGGCGCATCCACACGCGGGGCTTCGAGATCCCGTCGGAGTTCTTCCACCACTTCATCGGTGAAGAGAACGAGCACATGTGGTTCTTCGCCGAATTCTGTCTGCGCTACGGAAAGAAGATCTACCGGCAGCTGGAGCCGGCCGGGCAGGGAGACACGTGGTCCGACGAGGCCGCCAGTTTCCTGGTGTTCGTCCGCATCCTCCTCTTCGAGGAGCTGGTGGACCACTTCAACAGCACGATGGCGGCCGACGACCGGCTGCACGACACCATCCGGGCGGTCAACCGCATTCACCACCAGGACGAGTCCCGGCACATCGCCTTCGGACGCGAACTGGTCTCCCTGCTCTTCAAGGACCTGCAGGCGAAGGGTTCGCAGGAGGAACTCCGCAAGGTGCGGGAGTACCTCAAGCGCTATCTGAACTACAGCTTCGAGTCGCTGTTCAATCCGCAGGTCTACCGGGACGCCGGAATTCCCGAGCCGTTCGCCGTCCGGCGGCGCCTGCTGGCCTCTCCGCGCAGCGCGGAGTTCCAGCAGCAGGTCTTCCGCAAGCCCCTGAACTACCTCGTCAAGACCGGGATTCTGCCGGACCGGGACCTGAGCGTCTCCCGGGTGTCCGTGGGACAGGGGGAGGCGTGACGGCGACGATATCGACGGCCCAGGGCGGTGCGCTCACCATCCTCGGCCCCGACCAGACGGATCTGCTGCGCGATCTGGACCGCACCATCACCCGCTGGGCGGACGAGGCCGGCGCGCGGGAGATCATGCCGCCGCCCGTCTATCCGCTCAGCGACCTGGAGAAGTTCGACGTCTACGAGAACTTCCCGCACCTGCAGTTCGTCGGCGGTCCGCTGGACGTGACCGGGGCCCCGCCGGCTCCGGTGGAGGGAGCCTTCTCCAACGGCGACGTCGGCCCGCCGTTCCTGGGGCTCCCGCACTCCAGCTGCTACGGCGCCTACCTCTACTTCGAGAACCGGTCGGTGGCTCCCGAGACCACCATCACCCTGATCAACCGGTGCTTCCGCAACGAGGAGAAGTACGAGGGGCTGAGGCGGCTGCTCAGCTTCCAGATGCGGGAGATCGTGGCCATAGGTTCCTTCGAACACACCCAGCAGGTCATCGCCCGCTTCACCGACCGGATCGAGGAGTTCGCGAAGAACCTCGGCCTGGAGCTGAACAAGGAGGCGGCCACGGACCCGTTCTTCGAGCGCGACAGCGGCCGTGCGCTGCTGCAGCGGCTCAGCCCGGTCAAGCACGAGTTCCAGGCCGACGGGCTGGCCATCGCCTCGGTCAACACCCACCGCAACTTCTTCGGCGAGCGGTGCCACATCACGGTCGAGGGCAGCGGCGACCACGCCTTCACCGGCTGCGTCGCCTTCGGCCTCGAACGGTGGCTCGCGGTGCTGAGCGACCGCTTCGACGGCGACCTGCAGCGCGCCCGCGCGGTCGTCAACGCCGCGGCCTCGTGAGCGGATCCGCGATCCGGGTCGGGGTGGACCTCGTCCCCCTGGCCCGCGTACGGACCATGGCCGAGGCCGACGACGGCCGGCTGCTGCACGAGATGCTCACCGCCGAGGAAGCGGAGCTGAGCCGGTTCACCGCCGGATGGGACATCCACGGCGTGGCCGGCCGGCTCGCGGCCAAGGAAGCGGTCTTCAAGCTCCTGCACGTCACCGGCCGGACGCTGCCCTGGCAGTCCATCGAAATCCTGAAGAGCCCCGGTGATTGGCCCTTCGTCCGGCTCACCGGGCCGGCGAGCCGATGGGCCGCCGATGCCGGCATCGAGGCGATCGACGTCAGCATCTCCCACGAAGAACAGTTCGCCGTCGCCGTCGCGGCCGGCGCGACGGGACGTCCCCCACTCGAGGAGGAATTCCATGCCCAGCAAGACCTCGTCCAACGTTGACGCAGTGCGGAACTGGCTCCTGGCCAAGCACCCCGAGCGCACCTCCATCGCCCCGGACGAGGACCTCATCGGCTCCCGCCTCGTCGACTCGCTCTCCTTCGTCGAGTTCGTCCTGACGGTCGAGGAGGCCAGCGGCGCGGAGATCGACCACGAGGCCATCGACCTCGCCGACTTCCGCACCCTGGAGGCCATCGAGCGGAAGTACTTCTGATGGGCAGTTTCCTCCACGCCGAGGACTACGAGACCGGGTCGCGCCACGACCTGGGGACGCACAAGGTGACGGCCGAGGAGATCACCGCCTTCGGCCGCACGTACGACCCGCAGCCGTACCACGTCGACGAGGAGGCGGGGCGCGCCTCCGCCTTCGGCGGCCTGATCGCCAGCGGCTGGAACACCGCGGCGATCTGGATGCGCCTGTACGTGACGACGCTGCTGCCCGACGCGGCGGCCGCGGGCACGGTCGAGGGCTCTCCCGGGGTGGACGAGGTGCGCTTCCTGCACCCGGTCCGGCCGGGCGACGTGCTCAACGGCACCTGCGAGATCCTCGGCTCCCTCCCCTCCCTCTCCGCGCCCGACTTCCGCATCGTCCGCAACCGCGGCCGCCTGCTGAACGCGGACGGGACCGAGGTCCTCACCCTGATCCTGAACGCCCGGTTCCGGTGCCGGCCGAAGAACTCCTGAACCAGACCACCCCGAGAACGGAGCCCGTCATGGAGACCGTGTCCTACACCTCGCAGTGGACCGCGGCCGCCCGCGCCCTGGAGAGCGAGCGGAGCGACGCCCTGTTCGTCGACCCGCTGGCCCGGGCGCTCGCCGAGCCGAAGGGGTTCGAGCTCCTCGACCACTACGGCGGCGGTGGACTCGTCGAGTTCGTGGCCGTCCGCACCCGTTACCTGGACGACGCGATCACCGACTCGGTGAAGAAGGGGATCCGGCAGGTCGTGCTGATCGCGGCCGGCATGGACACGCGTGCCTACCGGCTGGACCTGCCGGACGACGTCACCGTCTTCGAGGTCGACCACCAGGCCCTGATCGACGAGAAGGAGAAGCGCCTCGCCCAGCTCGGCTCCCCGGCGCCGACGGTGACGCTGCGGCGCGTCGGGGCCGATCTGGCGGGCGACTGGTCGGCGTCGCTGCGCGCCGCCGGCTTCGACCCCTCCCTGCCGACGCTGTGGATCCCCGAGGCCCTGCTGTTCTTCCTGACCGAGGAGCAGTCCGCCACGCTGATGCGCACCTTCGCCGCCAACTCCGCCCCCGGCAGCTGGGTGGCCGTGGACATCCTGAGCAGGACGCTGCTGCGCAGCCCCGCCACCCAGATCTTCCTGTCCTCCCTCAACGCGGACGGCATCCCCTGGCTGTTCGGGACCGACGAGCCCGAGGAGTTCATGGCGAGCACCGGCTGGACCGTACGGGAGCTCAAGGAGCCGGGCGAGCCCGGTGCCGGCGAGGGCCGCTGGCCCTACGACGTCCAGCCCCGCGAGGTCAAGGGCGCGCCGCGCAACTGGCTGCTCCGCGCGGAACTCGCCTAGTCACGGCCCCACCCCCCAGCGGCACAGCCCCCACGGGCTGTGCCGCTCCGGGCCGTTGTGCCGGCGTCCGCCGCACCGGACCGACCGCCATTCGCCAACCGTCGACCCCCCACCGTCCATCGCCCACCGTCAACCGCTAACCGCCAACCGCCAACCGCCAACCGCCAACCGAAGGGAAAGTGCCATGACCGAGAGTCGTCCCGTGACGACCACGGACAGCGGTATCCCGGTACCGAGCGACGAGTTCTCGCAGTCCGTGGGGGCCGACGGGCCCCTGCTGCTGCAGGACCACTACCTGATCCAGAAGCTCGCGCACTTCGACCGCGAGCGCGTGCCCGAGCGGGTCGTGCACGCCAAGGGCGGCGGCGCGTACGGAGTCCTGGAGATCACCGAGGACGTCAGCCAGTACACCAAGGCCGACGTCTTCCGCCGCGGCAAGCGCACGGAGCTGTTCCTGCGCTTCTCGACGGTGGCCGGCGAGCTCGGCTTCGCGGACACAGCCCGTGACCCGCGCGGATTCGCGGTGAAGCTGTACACCGAAGAAGGCAATTACGACATCGTCGGGAACAACACGCCGATCTTCTTCATCCGCGACCCGCAGAAGTTCCCGGACTTCATCCACTCGCAGAAGCGGCGCGCCGACAACCACCTGCACGACAACAACATGCAGTGGGACTTCTGGACGCTGTCGCCGGAGTCGGCGCACCAGGTCACCATCCTGATGTCCGACCGCGGGACCCCGTACTCCTGGCGCCACATGAACGGCTACGGCAGCCACACGTTCCTCTGGTACAACGACGCTCGCGAGAAGTTCTGGGTGAAGTACCACTTCAAGACCGACCAGGGCATCAAGAACTTCACCCACGACGAGGCGGCGGCCGCGGGCGCCGAGGACCCGGACTTCCACATCCGTGACCTCTTCCAGGCGGTCAAGAAGGGCGATCACCCGACCTGGACCCTGCAGGTGCAGGTCATGCCCTTCGAGGAGGCCGCGGACTACCGGTTCAACCCGTTCGACCTGACGAAGATCTGGCCGCACGAGGACTACCCCCCGATCGACATCGGGACCCTGACCCTCAACCGCAACCCGGAGAACTACTTCGCCGAGGTCGAGCAGGCCGCGTTCGAGCCGTCGAACCTGGTCCCGGGCGTGGCGCCCTCCCCGGACAAGATGCTGCAGGGGCGGCTGTTCAGCTACCCCGACACCCACCGCTACCGGATCGGCGCCAACTACCTGCAGCTGCCGGTCAACCGGCCGAAGAACGCGGTGCACTCCTACAACCGCGACGGGGCCATGCGCTACGGCAACCCCGGCGACCCCGTGTACGCGCCCAACAGCTTCGCCGGCCCGGTCGCCGACCCGATGCTGCTCGTCGGCGAGCACTACGAGGTCACCGGCGAGATCGTCCGCAGCGCCCACCGGCTCCACGCCGAGGACGACGACTACGTCCAGGCGCGGGCCCTGTGGGAGAAGGTCATGACGGACACCGACCGCGCGCACCTGGTCACCAACATCGTCGCGCACGCCTCGGCCCCCGAGGTGACGGCGGAGACGAAGGAGCGCGTCGTCGACTACTGGCGCAGCGTCCACAAGGACCTGGGTCTGCAGGTAGCCAGGGGCCTGGGTGTCCAGGGCAAGTAGCCACCACGAGCGTCGCGAGGAGCAGACCATGATTTCGGCCGAGACCGTCACCCTCCGGCGTCTCGCCTGGGCCGGCGTCGAAGTGGCGGCCGGGGACGCACGGATCGTCATCGACGCGATCCGCAACACCGAGGACCTCGCGGGGTTCCAGGGCCAGCCGCGGCGCCCCCTGCCCGGCATCGACGCGGCGCCGGGGGTGCGGACGCACGCCTTCGTCACCCACCTCCACCCCGACCACTGCGACCGGAAGCTGCTCGCGGAGATCGCCGCGAGCGACGGCGGCACCGTGGGCTGCCACACGCCGATCCTGGACGTCCTGGGCGGGGTGGGAGTGAGCGCGATCCCGCAGGAGATGGGCGAACGGCGGAAGATCGGGCCGTTCACCACCATCCCGGTGGCGTCCCACGACTGGCGCGGCGACGACCAGGTGGCCTGGATCGTCGAGGCCCCCGGCCTGCGGATCATCCACTTCGGCGACACGATCTGGCACGGCATGTGGTGGTCGATCGCGCGCGAGTACGGCCCGTTCGACGTCGCGTTCCTGCCCATCGCCGGGGTGATGGCGCGCCGCGAGGGCCTCACCCCGACCAACCAGCCCGCGACGCTCACCCCGGAGCAGGCCGTCGAAGCGGCGGTGGTCCTCCAGGCGTCGACGGCCTGCGCGATCCACTACGACCTCTTCAACAACCCGCCCTACTACACCGAACAGCACGACGTGCGCGGGCGGTTCCTGCGGGCCGCCCGGGCCAGGGGGATCAACGGAATCGCCCCCGGCGACGGGAAGCCCGTGCCCTTCGCCACCGCCGCCTGACCCCCGCAGCCGCGCATGCCCACCGGGCCCTCGCCCCCGCCGCCTCCGCCTCCCGGCGCCGGCCGGGGGCGGCGGTCCGGTGCGCGTACCCCCGGAAGGATCGTTCGTGACCCCACCCCCTGAATCGGAAGCCGGGGTCTCAGCACCCCGCGGGACGGCGGGCGTGCCCGCCGCGGCCGGCCGCGCGGCGGCCGGGCCCGGTTCCCCGCCCGCCCACGGCACTCCCCGCAGCCGCCGCGTGCTCTGGTACGCGCTGGCGGTGCTGCTGGTCGGGATCAACATGCGGCCCGCCATCGTGGCGGTCTCCCCGCTGCTGGACGAGATCCGGCACGTCACCGGCCTGTCCAACGGCGGCGCCGGTGCGCTGTCGACGCTGCCGCTGATCTGCTTCGGCATCTTCGCTCCGCTCGCGCCCCGGCTGGCCCGGCGCTGGGGCATGGAGCGCACCCTGGTCGTGGTGCTGGCGGTGCTGCTGGCCGGCACCGCGGTGCGCCTCGTCCCCTCGCTGTTCCCCCTGTTCGCCGGGACGTTCCTGGTCGGCACGGCGGTGGCCGTCGCGAACGTGGTCATCACCGCGCTGATCAAGCGGGACTTCCCGCAGCAGGTCGGGCTGATGTCCGGCCTGCACACCACCATGCTGGTCGGCGGCGGCGCGGTCACGGCCGCCGCGACCGTCCCGCTGCGCGACGCGCTGTCGCTGTCGTGGGCCGGCGGCCTGTCCGTCTGGGGCGTCCTCGCGCTCGCGGCGCTGGTGGTGTGGGCGCCGAAGCTGCGCCGGGGACGGGAGCAGCCGCGGGTTGCGGCGCAGGCGGGCGGCTCGATCTGGCGCAGCAGGCTGGCCTGGGCCGTCGCCCTGTTCTACGCGTTCCAGTCGCTGCTGTACTACACCGCGACCACCTGGTTGCCCTCGTTCTACATCGACCACGGCTATACCGAGGGCGGCGCGGGGGTGCTGCTGGCGGTCTGCATGGGGTCCGCCATGGTCACCTCGCTGCTGGTGCCGGTGTGGGCGCAGCGCTCCCGGCGGCAGAGCTACCTGGCGGTGGCCGGCACCGTGCTGTGCATGGTGGCCTTCGTCGGTCTGATCGCCGCGCCGGTCGGCGGGGCGGTGCTGTGGGCCGTCCTGCTGGGCCTCGGCCTGGGGGCGGTGCTCTCGCTGGGCATCGCCTACATGTCCCTGTGCGTCCGCACCACGCACGACGCGGGCCTGCTGTCGGCGATGTCCCAGTGCGTGGGCTACCTGCTGGCCGCCGTGGGCCCCACCGCCTTCGGCGCGGCGCGCGACCTGACCGGGGCGTGGACCGCGGGGCTGATCGCACTGGTGGTGCTGGCCGTGCCGATGGGGATCACCGGAGCGCTCGCCGGCCGGGGCGGCCACGTCGAACGGTAGGAGAGCGACAGGAGACGGCGGGGAGGGGGAAGGCGGGAAGGGGAAGAGGCGCAGAGAAGGGCAGAGGGAGGGCCGTGCGTGCCATTGGCCCTCCCCCGCTGCGGCCCGGACGGCCGGCACTGGGCCAATGGCCCAGGGATACCGGCCTCTGTTGAGCCAGCAGTCGATGTAATGGTCTGATGTGGGTGTCGATGGCGCTGCGGATCTCCGCGGCGCCTTTTTCATGCCGCATGCGCGCCGGTCCCCGTACCGGCCGTCGTGCCGGGACCTCGAAGGGGCGGGAGCAGTGCTGAAGAGGGCGTTCATGGCACCGGATCCGGGCCTGGGCAGGCTGCGGGTCGCCCTCCGAGCCGTCCTGGGCGTGAGCTTCGCGGTCGCCGTCGTCCAGCTGTCCGGCCTGCCGCTGACCGCTTCCATCACCGGTGGGCTCGCGGCGCTGCTCGCGCTGTTCACCGTGGCCGACCCGACCGTGCGGCGCCAGGTGACCACGACCGCGCTGCTGCCGGTCGTGGGCTTTCCCGTGCTCGCGCTGGCGGCCGGGCTGCACGGGCTGCCGCTGGTACGCGACGCGGCCTTCCTCGCCGTCGTCTTCTGCGGGGTCTACGCCCGCCGGTGGGGCCCGCGCGGCAATGCGCTCGGGATCTTCGGCTTCATGATGTTCTTCGCGACGCAGTTCCTGCACGCCGTCCCCGCCCAGCTGCCGCACCTGTACACAGCCATGATCATGTCCCTGGCGGCCGCCGGCACCGTCCGCTTCGGGTTCTGGTGCATCGAGCGGCGCACCCCGCCGCCCGCGGGCCCGGCGCCCCTCGCCGGGCGCGGGCTGGCGCGCGTCACGACCCGGCAGGCCTTCCAGACCGCCTTCGCCTGCGGCCTGGCCCTCGCCGTGGGCCAGATGGTCTCCGACGAGCGCTGGTACTGGGCCGTCGGCACCGCCTGGTGGATCTTCGTCAACACCGCGTCGCGCGGCGAGACGCTCGTCCGCGGCTTCCGGCGGGTCCTGGGCACGGTGATGGGCATCGCCACCGGGATGGTCGTCGCCATCCCCCTGGACGGGGCGCCCGCGCCCACCGCGGCCCTCGTCGCGGCGTGCGTCTTCGGGATCTTCTACACGGCCGCGGTCTCGTACACGTGGATGATGTTCGCCGTGACGGTGATGGCCGGGCTGCTCTACGGGCTCCTCGGCGTCCTGGACGCGGACCTGCTCACCCTGCGGCTGGCCCAGACCGGCGTCGGAGCGGCCGGTGCGGCGCTCGCCGTCCTCCTGGTGCTGCCGGTGACCACGCACGCCGCCACCGACGCCTGGATCCAGCGCGCGCTGCGCTGCGTGCACGCCTGCGCCGCCGAGGCCGCCGCGCGCCTCGCGGGATCGGAGACCGCCGACCCCGCGCCGCGGGTGGCCGAGCTGGAGCTGCTGCTCGGCCGGGTCCGGCTCTCCCTGGCCCCGCTCGTCCACCCGCTGAA
Source organism: Streptomyces sp. URMC 124 (assembly GCF_051386455.1). Taxonomy (NCBI): domain Bacteria; kingdom Bacillati; phylum Actinomycetota; class Actinomycetes; order Kitasatosporales; family Streptomycetaceae; genus Streptomyces; species Streptomyces sp. URMC 124. The sequence continues at coordinate 2,882 of NZ_JBPQTS010000090.1, read as the reverse complement.
CCCCTTCCGCACCCGCAAGGAGAAGGCCCGCCGAGTGCTCGCGCTCCTCGACGACTGCGCCCGCGAGGTGCGGGGGCTGGCGTCCGTCGCCGCCGACCCGGAGGCCTCCCACGACGACCGGCTCGCCGCCGCCTGCTGGCGCGTGGAGGCCGCGGTCGAGGCGCTCACCGCGCCGGCGAAGGCGCGCGAGGCCGCGGTCGCCTCGGCAGCGGCGCCCGAGCACCTGCCGGCCGAGCCGGCCCTCGCCCACCTGCACGACCTGGAGCGGGCCCTGGCCGAACTGGCGGCGCCGCTGCACAGCACCCGGCCCTCACCCCTGGTCGGCGCCTGACGGCCTCCTCGGCGGCCGCCCGGCCGGCGGACCCTGGAACGCGGTGGCGACGGCCTCCTGCTCCCGTACGCGGGCGCGGAGGCCGTCGCCGTAACGGCGCAGGAGGAGGACCGCGGTGGTGGCGAGGCCGGCGAGGAGGCCGAGCCAGATGCCGAGAGTGGCGAGGCCGGCCGCGTAACCGAAGAGCCAGGCGGCGGGCAGACCGACGGCCCAGTAGCCGACGAGGGTGATCCGGAAGCCGCTCCTGGTGTCGTCGAGACCGCGCAGCAGGCCGACGCCGATGTTCTGCGCGCAGTCGAAGAACTGCAGCACGGCGACGACGAGCAGCAGCTGCGTCGCGATCGCCACGGCCCTGTCGCCGCCCGCGCCGTCACCGTCCAGGAACGGGCGCAGCACCAGCCCGGGCAGGGTGACGTAGACGGCGCCAACGGCGGTCATGACGACGGCGGCGCAGGCCAGCGCGGTGTTCTTCAGGCGCCGTGCGGCGTGGGGGCGGCCGAGGGCGAGTTCGCGGCTGACGTGGATGGACGCCGCGTGGGAGAGCCCGACGGCGACCTGGAAGACGATGTAGACGAGCTGGTTGACGGCGGTGTGGGCGGCCAGGGCGGCGCTGCCGAAGGAGCCGGCCATCAGGGCGGTGACCGAGAAGAACCCGGCCTCGGAGCCGTAGGTGGCGGCGACCGGAACGCCCAGGCGCACGAGCTCGCGCACGGTGGCGCGGTCTGCCGCGAAGGGGTTGAGGCTGAGCAGCGGCGCGAGGGCCGGGTCCTTCTTCGCGGAGGCGTACAGGGCGAGGAAGGACAGCAGGTAGACGGCGGAGGTGGCGACGCCGATGCCGGTCAGGCCCAGCCTCGGCAGGCCCCAGGTGCCGTGGATCAGCGCCCAGTCGAGGGCGGCGTTGACGGCGACGGACGCGAGGGTGATCTGCAGCAGGGCCCGGGGACGACGCATGCCGACGGTGAACTGGCGGACCGCCTGGAACCACAGGCACGGCAGCAGTCCGGGGGCGAGGGCGGGCAGCATCGCCCGTACGCGGTCGGCGACGGCGGCCTCCTGGCCGAGCAGGGTGAGGGCTTGCCCCGCCAGGAGCATGAGGAGGGCTCCCGCCAGTCCGGCCAGGGTGGCCACCGCCGTGCTCGCGCGGACGATCCTGCGGACCTCGGCGTCGCTCCGCGCCGTGTCGCCGTCAGCGGTCTCGGCGCGGGCGGCGGCGGCCGCGATGCGGTTGCCGACGGCGGTGACCAGGCCGACGCCCATGGTGCGGAGCTGGTTGAAGAGGACGAGGGCCAGGCCGCCGGCCGCCAGGTCCCGGGTGCTCAGCAGGCCCATCATCACCGTGTCGGTGGTGGTCAGGGCCACCTGGGCGAGCTGGGTGAGGACGAGGGGCACGGCGAGCGCGGCCAGCGCCCGGCCGTCGCGGAGGAGGGCGGCAGGGAGCGGCATGGTCGGGGCCATGGGGCCTCAGCCCTTGCGGAGCTTGGTGAGGGCCTCGTCGATCTCGCGCTCCAAGGCGGGATCGGTGAGGTTGCGGGCGTTCATCCACGCGTCGTCGAACACGGTGTCCATGTACTTCTCCCCGCCGTCGTTGACGAGGGCGACCATAGTGGTGCCCGGCGGCAGGGACGGCAATCGCGTCAGCGCTTCGTGGACGACGCCGCCCGCGGAGCCGCCGATGAGCAGACCGGTGCGGGCGACGGCGCGGGCCGTCGCGAAGGCCTCGACGTCGCCGACCTTCACCCCCTCGTCGATCAGGTCGAAGTCGACCAGCGCGCCGATCTCGGCGCCTTCGGGGGTGCCGGTGCCGGACTGGTAGTAGTCGTGGGCGGGGCCGCCGAAGGCGATGGACCCCTTGGGCTCGACGCCGACGATCCGCACGCCGGGGACGAGCTTGCGCAGCTCGCGGGCGGTGCCGCACAGCGAGCCGCCGGTCCCGACGGCGCCGACGAGGACGTCGACGCGGCCGCCGAGGGCCTGGTGGAGCTCGTGGGCGACGCGGTGGTAGCCGACGCCGTTGCTGGGATTGTTGTGCTGTTCGGTGAAGACGGTGTTGTCGCGGCCACGGGCCATCTCCTCGGCGAGTTCCTCGCGCGCGGCGGTGGCGAGCTCCTCGGTGCCGTCGCCGGCCACGTAGACGAGTTCCGTGCCGAGCGCCTTCATGGCGCGCAGCTTGTCGGAGCAGGCGTGGTGGTCGACGACGGCGGTGAAGGCGTAGCCGCGTTCGGCGGCGATGACGGCGAGGCCGAGCCCGGTGTTGCCGGAGGTGGACTCGATGATGCGGCCGCCGGGGCGCAGCTCGCCGCGGGCCTCGGCGTCGAGGACCATCTGACGGGCCATGCGGATCTTGGCGGTGCCGGTGGGGTTGTACATCTCCAGCTTCAGGAGCAGCCGGCTGCCGTTGTCGGCACGGCACAGCTCGAACAGCGGGGTGCCACCGATGAGGTCGGAGACGCGGGAGACCACGGCGGGGCGCACCAGTGCCTCGTTCATGGGGAGGGACTCCTGTGGCAGGTGGGGACGGACCAGTGGGTGGGGACGGACCAGTGGGTGGGGG
>NZ_JBPQTS010000089.1:0-29621 GCF_051386455.1 Streptomyces sp. URMC 124 | reverse complement strand
TTCAACCGGATCCAGTCGCGCTGGCTGTCCACGGCGGGCGCGCTCACCTACCCGCTGTACCTGCTCCACGGGGGCAGCCGGGGGCGGCGGGTACTGGCCCCGCTGCTCACCACCCGCGCCCTGCCCGCGGTCACCGTCGTACGGCGCGTTCATCGCTACCCCACCTCATCGTCCGCGGCCGGCCGGCCCCACTACGCGTCAACGTTCCACTTTCTCACCCGAGCCGGATGGCTCCGTGTCATGCGATCCGGTGTCCGGGGCCGGGTCACCCGGCCGCGCGGGCCGGTCGTCCCCCGGGCCTCCGTTCTCCGGCCCGTCGCCGTCCGCGCCGGGCCGTCCGCCCTCCGCACGGGCGGCGGACCGCTTCCGCTTGATGTAGATGCGGAGCCCCGCGAGGACCAGCAGGAGCACACCGCCTGCGATGACGAGGAGAACCATAGGGGTGATGGACGTGACATGCACAGTGAAGACGACCGGGTCGCCGTAGGGCTGGCCCTCGGCCGTGTAGAGCCGGGCCGTCACGCGCACCGGGCCGTTGGCGTTGGCCCGGGTCTCGAACTTCACCGACTGGTTCTGCCCACCGTTGATCTTCACCGGCTGGGAGCGGTCGACCTGCAGACGATTGGTCTGGCTGGATTCCAGCACCAGGTGGAGCCCCTCGATCCCCTGCAGCAGGCCGTTGTGGACCGTCATGGGGATGGTCGCGCTGCGCCCGGACAGGGTGACGTCGGACTTCTTGATCAGCTCCACGCGGCGGGTGAGCCCGTACAGGTAGGACTGCACCGCCTCGCGGAACTCGGCGGCGTCCTTGCGGTCGCCGCGCCACGAGGTCGACATCTCACGCATGATCGCGCTGCCGAACGGGGTCACCACGCGGTCCTGCGAGGTCAGGATCACCTTGAAGCCGTCCAGGGTGGCCTGGGTCTTCTGGATCTCCTGGAACGCCTTGGTGGTCAGCTCCTGCTCGCGCAGCCGGTCGGGGTACGAGCCGGTGCCGGGGACCTGCTGGTTCGCCTCCGGGTCCGGCTTGGCGGCGGCCGCGTCGCCCAGGTTGACCGGCTGCGTCCACCGGTTGTCCGAAAGGGCCTTGATCCCCGCGGCCATCGCCTGGGCCTGGCTGCCGGTCGGCATGCGCTGCGGCGCCACCACGATGCTGCGCTCGTTGTCCGGCGCCTGCCGGTTCACCAGGAGGGTCTGGGCGACGAACCGCTGCACGGCGAGCGAGTACTCGCCGGCGCGGACGAGGTCGCCCTGGAAGCCGGTGGACATCCGGGCGTCCGCCACGACGGCGGTGTTGCCGCTGCCGATCTGCCGGGCCGCCGTGGGGCTGTAGGACGTCCGGTCGCGGAAGCTGTCGCTGCGCGCGATGACGTTGTGGGCGCCGGCCGACGTGGCGACGTCGATGATCGAGGAGTCGACGGCGCCGTCGACGGGCCAGGCGAAGTCCGTGCGCGGCTTCACCCCGAGGATGGTGTCCACGGTCGTCGAGGCGAGCTCCGTGGCGGACTGCAGGTGGCTCAGGGAGCCCGGCACGTCCTTGCCGTGGTGCGCCAGCGACGCGAGGTCGGGGTCGCCGAACGGCAGCGCCACCACCTGGTCGCCCGCGACGGCGTTCTGCAGCTGGCTGAGCCACTGCTTGGCGACCGCCTGGCCCCGGCCCGGGGTGGTCCTCCCGTCCGGCCCGCTCACCCGGTAGCTCTTGGTCATGGCCTCGACCGTGGCGAGCAGGTCCGGGTCGATCACCCAGGTGATCGGGAGGTCCTTGCCCAGCGCGACCAGCTGCTGCAGCCGGCCGCCCGGGGCCAGCTCCGCGGCCAGGTCGTCGTTGGGGAAGATCGGCGTCTGCTGCTGGTCGGACTCGGTCCGGGCGGTCAGGTGGGTCGCGGAGATCAGCGGCCACAGGAACGTGAGCTGCGTCTTCTTGCCCTCGACCGCGGAGGGCTGCCAGGTCAGCAGCGTCTGCGCATGGCCCAGCACCCGCTCGAAGCCCGCGTCCGCGGTGCGGCCCGACAGCGAGACGCCGAGCTGGTAGACCCCGTCCTTGCTGATGTCCAGGTCCTTCGCCGGCAGCGAGATGCTGAAGTCGCGGGCGGCCCCCGGAGGAAGCTTGTCGATCTTCTGAGTGTGCTTGCCGATCTCGGAGCCCTCGGCGCCGGCGGACCGGCTGCCGGTCTCGTCGGCGTCGACCCGGCTGTTGATCTGGCTGCCCACCCGCAGGCCGACGTGCGCGTCGGTGACCGTCGAGCCGCCGTTGTTCGTGACGCTGCCCGAGACGGTGACCGTGTCGTCCTGCTTCGGCGCGGCGGGGGTCAGCGTGTGGACGGAGACGTCGACCGGGCGGGAGCTGCTGGACTCGGCGCGGGCCGCCGGCGCCGCCGGAAGCTGCACCAGGCCGAGCAGCAGCGCCACGCCCATCAGGAGCGTCGCAAGGTGCCGGGACCACCGGCAGGCAGCAGCGGAGGGGGTCTCCTGGGTCTCTGCCGCCTCGGCCACGCGCTCGCCCGTCCCTCGTCGTCGTCAGTGGTCGTCGGTTGTGCGTCCACGAATGGTAACGAGGCCCGCTGTGACGAAGTGCTGCGGACCGCTCCGCAAGATCGCGCAGCAGGCTCGATGTCCCGGCTGCGCCCGCTTTGCGCGGCCTGCGCCAAGCGTCCGTAACCGGGAGGCCCCGGGGCGCGCGGCCACGTACCCTCTTCTGTTGTGCCGAATGCCAACAATGACAGCCCCACCCAGTCGCCGACCAACGAGCTCAGCCACGTGCAGCGCCGTGCCGTGAGCGAGCTTCTGAGGGTCTCCCCCGTGGCCGACGACCTCGCCCGCCGATTCCAGGAAGCCGGGTTCACGCTTGCCCTGGTCGGTGGATCCGTACGGGACGCGCTGCTCGGCAGGCTCGGCAACGACCTCGACTTCACCACGGACGCCCGCCCGCAGGACGTCCTGAAGATCGTCCGGCCCTGGACGGACGCCGTCTGGGAGGTCGGCATCGCCTTCGGCACCGTGGGATGCCGCAAGGCCGACTTCGACATCGAAGTCACCACATACCGGTCGGAAGCCTATGACCGGACCTCCCGCAAGCCGGAGGTCTCCTACGGCGACTCCATCGAGGAAGACCTCGTCCGCCGCGACTTCACCGTCAACGCCATGGCCGTCGCGCTGCCGGAGAAGCAGTTCATCGACCCGCACAACGGCCTGGAAGACCTGGCCGCCCGGGTCCTGCGCACCCCCGGCACCCCGGAGGAGTCCTTCTCCGACGACCCGCTGCGCATGATGCGCGCCGCGCGCTTCGCCGCCCAGCTCGACTTCGAGGTCGCGCCCGAGGTCGTCACCGCGATGACGGAGATGTCCGGCCGCCTCGAGATCGTCTCGGCCGAGCGGGTCCGGGACGAGCTCAACAAGCTGATCCTCTCCGACCACCCGCGCAAGGGCCTGAAGCTGCTGGTCGACACCGGCCTCGCCGCGCTCGTCCTGCCCGAGCTGCCCGCCCTGCGCCTGGAGCGCGACGAGCACCACCGCCACAAGGACGTCTACGAGCACACGCTCACCGTCCTGGAGCAGGCCATCGCCCTGGAGGGCCCCCGCGACCAGCCCGGCGGCGGCCCCGACCTGGTACTGCGCCTCGCCGCCCTGCTGCACGACATCGGCAAGCCGCGGACGCGCCGCTTCGAGAAGGACGGCCGGGTCTCCTTCCACCACCACGAGGTGGTGGGCGCCAAGATGACCAAGGCCCGGATGACCAAGCTCAAGTACTCCAACGAGCTGGTGAAGGACGTCACCAAGCTGGTGGAGCTGCACCTGCGCTTCCACGGCTACGGCACCGGGGAGTGGACCGACTCCGCCGTGCGCCGGTACGTGCGCGACGCCGGGCCCCTGCTGGACCGGCTCCACAAGCTGACCCGGTCCGACTGCACCACGCGCAACAAGCGCAAGGCCAATGCCCTCTCGCGGGCGTACGACGGCCTGGAGGAGCGCATCGCCAGGCTGCAGGAGCAGGAGGAGCTGGACGCGATCCGGCCGGATCTCGACGGCAACCAGATCATGGAGATCCTGGGCGTGGGCCCGGGCCCGCAGATCGGCAAGGCGTACAAGCACATGCTGGAGCTGCGCCTGGAGAACGGCCCGATGAGCCACGACGAGGCGGTCGCCGCGCTCAAGGAGTGGTGGGCGGCGCAGGGCTGATCCCTGCGTGCGTGTGTTTCACGTGAAACACGACGCGGCCCCGCATCAGAAGGTGTTTCACGTGAAACACCCACCGGTGCGGGGCCGCTTTATGTCTCCTCCCGGTTCCGGAAGCCCGCCAGAGCGACGGCGACGACGGCGTAGAGCGCCGCGATCACGGACACCAGCAGGGCCGAGCGGCCGTCGGGCGGCAGCATCAGGGCCGCCACTCCGGCCGCTCCGACGAAGGCGACGTTGAAGAGGACGTCGTAGAGCGAGAAGACCCGGCCCCGGAAGGCGTCGTCCACCGAGGACTGGACCACGGTGTCCGTGGCGATCTTGGCGCCCTGCGTGGTGAGGCCCAGGACGAAGGCGGCGATCAGCATGGGGACCCGCTCGAAGGGCAGGCCGAGGGCGGGTTCCAGCACCGCCGCCGCGCTGGCGCAGGCGACCATCCAGCCGAGCCTGCCCAGCCGGGAGACCGCCCAGGGCGTGATGACGGCCGCCGCGAAGAACCCCGCTCCCGAGACGGCGACGGCGAGCCCCAGCAGCGCCATCCCCTTGGACTCGCTGCTCGTCCACGCGTAGCGGCAGAGCATCAGCACGGTGACGGTCAGGGCTCCGTAGCAGAAGCGCATCAGCGTCATGGCGGCGAGCGCGCGGGCCGCCACGGGGCGTTCGGCGAGGTGGCGCACCCCCGCGGCCAGGCCCCGCGCAGTACCGGTCAGGGCGGCGCCCAGCCGGCGGGCCACCGGTGCGTCCGGTCCCAGCAGGCCGATGGGCATCAGCAGGGAGCACAGGGCTGCGGCCAGATAGAGCGCCGCGCCGAGCAGGACGACCCAGGCGTCGGCACCCGTCCCCTCCGGGGCGGCCACGCGTACGGCGAAGGCGAGACCGCCTCCCATCGTGGCCGCCAGGGTGCCGGCGGTCGGCGAGAGGGCGTTGGCCATGACCAGGCGCTCGCGTGAGTCGACCACCCGGGGCAGGGAGGCGGAGAGCCCGGCCAGGACGAAGCGGTTGACGGCGGTGACCGAGAGGGCGGACGCGTAGAAGAGCCAGTCGGGCACGCGCGCGACAATGAACAGGGCGGTCACGGCGGCCAGAGCGGTGCGCAGCAGGTTGCCGTGGAGCAGCACTTGGCGGCGGCGCCAGCGGTCCAGCAGCACGCCGGCGAACGGGCCCAGCAGCGAGTAGGGCAGCAGGAGCACGGCCATGGCCGAGGCGATGGCCGTGGGGGAGGCCTGCTTCTCGGGGGAGAAGACCACGTAGGCGGCGAGGGCGACCTGGTAGACCCCGTCGGCCGCCTGGGAGAGCAGCCGGACTGCCAGCAGGCGGCGGAAATCGCGAAGGCGGAGCAGGACGCGAAGATCACGCACAACGGGCATGGTCCACAGCCTCACACAACGCCCAGGTCCCCGGGCGGACAACCCGGGGACCTGTGGCGGAGCGAGAGGCGAAAGGAGCGGAACGCTTAGCGCTCGACCTCGCCCTTGATGAACTTCTCGACGTTCTCGCGGGCCTCGTCGTCGAAGTACTGCACCGGCGGCGACTTCATGAAGTACGAGGAGGCGGAGAGGATCGGGCCGCCGATGCCGCGGTCCTTGGCGATCTTCGCGGCGCGCACGGCGTCGATGATGACACCGGCCGAGTTCGGGGAGTCCCAGACCTCGAGCTTGTACTCCAGGTTCAGCGGGACGTCACCGAAGGCACGGCCCTCGAGGCGCACGTACGCCCACTTGCGGTCGTCCAGCCAGGCCACGTAGTCCGAGGGACCGATGTGGACGTTCTTCTCGCCCAGCTCGCGGTCGGGGATCTGCGAGGTGACGGCCTGCGTCTTGGAGATCTTCTTGGACTCGAGGCGGTCGCGCTCGAGCATGTTCTTGAAGTCCATGTTGCCGCCGACGTTCAACTGCATCGTGCGGTCCAGGATGACGCCCCGGTCCTCGAACAGCTTGGCCATCACGCGGTGCGTGATGGTGGCGCCCACCTGCGACTTGATGTCGTCACCGACGATCGGCACACCGGCCTCGGTGAACTTGTCCGCCCACTCCTTGGTGCCGGCGATGAAGACCGGGAGGGCGTTGACGAAGGCGACCTTGGCGTCGATGGCGCACTGCGCGTAGAACTTCGCGGCGTCCTCGGAGCCCACCGGGAGGTAGCAGACCAGAACGTCGACCTGCTTGTCCTTGAGGACCTGGACGACGTCGACGGGAGCCTCGGCGGACTCCTCGATGGTCTGGCGGTAGTACAGGCCCAGGCCGTCGAGGGTGTGGCCGCGCTGGACGGTGACGCCGCTGTTCGGCACGTCGCAGATCTTGATGGTGTTGTTCTCGCTGGCGCCGATGGCGTCGGCGAGGTCGAGGCCGACCTTCTTCGCGTCGACGTCGAAGGCGGCGACGAACTCGACGTCACGCACGTGGTAGTCGCCGAACTGCACGTGCATCAGACCCGGCACGCGGCCGTTCGGGTCGGCGTCCTTGTAGTACTCGACGCCCTGCACCAGCGAGGCGGCGCAGTTGCCCACGCCGACGATGGCTACGCGAACCGAACCCATTCCGGTTGCTCCCTGTTAGTACTCGACGAAGCCCTGCGGAGTGCAGGACTCACTGGTCCGGACCGGTGCGCTTGTCACGCCCGGCCCGCTCGCTCTCGATCAGCTCGTTCAGCCAGCGGACCTCGCGCTCCACGGACTCCATGCCGTGTCGCTGAAGCTCGAGGGTGTAGTCGTCCAGCCGTTCCCGGGTGCGGGCGAGGGAAGCGCGCATCTTCTCGAGGCGCTCCTCCAGACGGCTGCGGCGGCCTTCCAGCACGCGCATCCGTACGTCCCGTGAGGTCTGCCCGAAGAACGCGAAGCGGGCGGCGAAGTGCTCGTCCTCCCACGTGTCCGGGCCGGTGTGGGCGAGCAGCTCCTCGAAGTGCTCCTTGCCCTCTGCCGTCAGGCGGTAGACGATCTTCGCCCGTCGTCCGGCCAGGGACGCCGCACGGGCGTCCTCCGGAGCGCTCCCGGGCTCCTCGACCAGCCAGCCGCTCGCCACGAGGGCCTTCAGGCAGGGGTAGAGGGTGCCGTAGCTGAACGCACGGAACACCCCGAGGGAGGTGTTCAAGCGTTTCCGCAGCTCGTAGCCGTGCATCGGGGACTCGCGGAGCAGGCCGAGGACGGCGAACTCGAGGATGCCGGAGCGTCTGCTCATGTTTCGCCTCCTTGTCGCACACAGCCTAGTCCTTGTGATCCCTAGTCCCTATTGGTCCCTTATGCCGACTCCGAGTCGGTCCTTATGCCGAGCTGATGTATCGACTCGATACATCCAGACGATAGAACGCGCCCTTCCATGCGACAAGAGGGGGCACGGTGAACGAGGTCACATCACCGATTCGTGGGACACAAGCGGCCTGAATTGGAGTGAACATCCGCAGTAGGAGCGTTTTGGCCGTGCGTAGTCTGTGCGCCATGCAGACCAACGGGAACCGAGTGGCGACGACAGGCGTCCTCGTCCCGTATGCAATGCGCCCGGTTGCCTCAGGCAGCCGTTCAGCGCATCGGGGGGAACGCAAGCCACCTGCCGCTTCCAGGCGATAGCGCCTGCCCGAGGAGTAGTCGTTCGATGAGCGAGCACCGCCGCAAGCCGCCGCCGCAGCCTCAGGGCGGCGGACGAGCCGCGGCCAGGCGCGCGGCACAGCAGCCGGGACCCGGCCGCCGTGCCGCGCCAACCAGCAGTTCCGCCGCGCGGTCCGGCCGCGGCGAGTCCGACCGGCACGGCAGCCGGGCCGAAGGCCGCCGTGCGACCCAGCGAGGCCCGGCGGCCGGCGGGCGCAGACGCGGCGGCGATCCCGGAGGAGGCTCCGGCGGCCGCCGCCCGGGAAAGAAGCGCCTCATCGACTACCCCCGGGCGGGCAAGGACGGCGCCAAGCGCTGGATGCCCTCCTGGAAGCTGGTCCTTGGCACGGCCTTCACCTTCATCGGCCTGATCTTCGGCACCGTGGGCATCGCCCTGGCCGTGGTCCAGGTGCCGTCCGCCCAGCGGACCGCCCAGGTGCAGAAGAACGTCTACTACTGGGCCGACGGCAAGCAGATGGTGGTCGCGGGCGGCGGTGCGCTCAACCGCCAGATCGTCCCGATCTCCAAGATCCCCCTGTCGATGCAGAGGGCGGTGATCTCGGCCGAGAACGCCAGCTTCTACAAGGACTGGGGCGTCGACCCCATGGGCATCGCGCGCGCCGTCGTGAAGATGGCGCAGGGCGGGGAGACCCAGAGCGGTTCGACCATCACGCAGCAGTTCGTGAAGAACACCTACCTGAGCCAGGAACAGACGCTCAAGCGCAAGGCCACCGAGCTGCTGATCTCCATAAAGGTGGGCGCCACCAAGGACAAGGACGAGATCCTCGCGGGGTACCTCAACACCGCCTATTACGGGCGGGGGGCCTACGGGATCCAGGCCGCGGCACGCGCTTACTACGACAAGGACTGCAAGGACCTCACGCCGAGCGAGAGCGCTTTCCTCGCCGCCACGCTCAACGGTCCCAACCTGTACGACCCGTACGGCGGCCAGGGACCTGCGGCCACCCCGGAGAAGAACACCAAGCGGGCCACCGACCGCTGGAAGTGGACGCTGGACCGCGAGGTCGAGACCAACAACCTGAAGGCGACCGAGCGCGACATGTGGGTCGGCAAGGGCTTCCCGACCCCCCAGAAGCCCAAGCCCGCCACGAACCGCGCCGGCCAGATCGGCTACCTCACCGACCTCGCCGACAACTACGTCGTCGCCCACTCGGGCATCAGCAAGACCCAGCTGGACCGCGGCGGCTACCAGATCTACACGACGTTCGACCGCGACAAGGTGGCCGCCCTGGCGAAGTCCGTCGAGGACGTCCGCAAGGCGAACATCAAGCCGGACGTGCGGGAGCGCGACAAGTTCGTGCAGTTCGGCGGTGCCTCCGTCGACCCCAGGACCGGCAAGATCGTCGCCATCTACGGCGGCGAGAACGCGCTGGAGCACTACACCAACAACGCCGACTACACCGGTGTGCAGGTGGGCTCGACGTTCAAGCCCTTCGTGCTCGCCGCGGCCATGTCGCACGGCAAGCGCAACCCCGCCCTGGGCGAGCAGCAGAGCGACAGCCAGCGCACGATCGTCTCGCCCGACAGCGTCTACAACGGCAACAACAAGGTCACGCTGCGGAAGTACAACGGGCAGATCTGGCACGACACGGACGGCCGGGAGTGGCACCAGAAGAACGACGGTGAAGAGGACAAGGGCCTCGTCACCCTGCGCACCGCCATGCAGTTCTCGGTGAACACCCCCTTCATCCAGCTCGGCATGGACGTCGGCACGGACCTGGTCAAGGAGGCCGCCCTGCGGGCCGGCCTGGACAAGGACCAGCTCTCCGCCGCCACGCCCACCTTCTCGCTCGGCACATCGGCGCCCAGCGCGATCCGGCTGGCGGGCTCCTACGCCACCTTCGCCGCCAGCGGCAAGCAGATCGACCCGTACTCGGTGCAGAAGGTCGAGCGGGACGGCAGGGCGGTCTACGCGCACGAGACGAAGTCGGACACGGCGTTCTCGCCGAACGTGGCGAACAACGTCACCGACGTGCTCAAGACCGTCGTGGAGGAGGGCACGGGCACCTCGGCCAAGCTCGCCGGCGGCCGCCCGGCCGCGGGCAAGACGGGTACGACGGACGAGAACCGCTCCGCCTGGTTCGCGGGCTACACCCCGCAGCTGTCCACGGCGATCGGCATGTACCGGGTCGACCCCAACGCCAAGAAGCAGGAGTTCCTGTCGATGCGCGGCGTGGGCGGCAAGGAGACCATCCACGGTGCGTCGTTCCCGGCGGAGATCTGGGCCGACTATATGAACGCAGCGCTCAAGGGCCAGCCGATCGAGCAGTTCGAGCCGGCGCAGCCGCTCGGCGAGAAGATCTTCGGTGACGGTGCCAGCCCCTCCCCCAGCGCGCCTCCCTCCGCGCCCGCGTCGCCGTCGCCGTCCACCAGCCCGTCCGGCAAGCCGTCGAAGTCCGCCTCGCCGAGCCCGTCGGCGAGCAGGTCGTGCTCGGTGTTCGACTTCCGCTGCAAGCACGGCGGGACCACCGACGGGAGTACCGGCGGTCCCGGCGGCGGGCCGGGCGGCGGTCCCGGCGGCGGCCCCGGAGGCGGGCCGGGCGAGTCGCCGTCGCCCGACACCAGCAGGCGCCCCGGAGGCGGCGGCCTGTTCGGTGGCATGAACGGCTGACCAGCCCGGACCCACCGTTCCGGCATCCGTTTGAAGGGCCGTCCCGCGTTCGCGTGAGACGGCCCTTCACGTTATCCACAGGCATCGGCGGTCCACAGCCTCGTACGGCAGGATGGCCCCCATGAGGAGCGCGCGGGACGAGGACCGGCAGGTGCGGCCCACCGATGAGGACGAGGTGGCCGCCGCAGGCAGCGAGCTCATCGGCGGGCCCGCGGGCAAGCGGGCGGTGCCCGGCGGGGGGTGGTGGACGCCGGTCCGGGTGATCGTGCTCGTGGCGATCGGGATGTTCGCCCTCGGCATGGTCCAGAAGCTCCCCTGCTACGAGTACGGGTGGTTCTTCGGCGCCACCACGCAGTACACCCACGCCTGCTATTCCGACATCCCGCACCTCTACAGCGGCCGCGGCTTCGACGCGGGCCTCGTCCCGTACTTCGACCGCATCCCCCAGGCCGTCTCCGGCGGCATGGACTACCTCGAGTATCCGGTCCTCACCGGCCTGTTCATGCAGATCGCCGCCTGGCTCACCCCCGGCGGCGGCACCATCCAGCACCGCGAGCAGATCAACTGGCTGGTCAACGCCGGCATGCTGATGGCCTGCACCGCCGTGATCGCCGTCTGCTCGGCCCGTACGCACCGGCGCCGCCCCTGGGACGCGCTGCTGATCGCGCTCGCGCCGGCCTTCGCCCTGACGGCCACCGTCAACTGGGACCTGTTCGCCGTCGCCCTCACCGCCGCGGCCATGCTGATGTGGTCCCGGGGCAGGGCGGTGCCCGCGGGCGTCCTGATCGGTCTGGCGGCCGCGGCGAAGCTCTATCCGCTGCTCCTCCTCGGCCCGCTCTTCGTGCTGTGCCTGCGGGCCGGGCGCATGAAGGCCTTCGCCACGGCCACCGCGTCCGCCGTGGCCGCCTGGCTCGTGGTGAACCTTCCGGTGATGCTCACGCACGACGCCGCCGGCTTCCACATCCGCGAAGGCTGGGCGAAGTTCTACACCTTCAGCCAGGAGCGCCCGATCGACTTCGGCTCGGTCTGGCTGCTGATCTCCCAGCGCACGGGCAATCCCCTGGACGACGCCAACACCTACGTAAGCCTGCTGATGATCCTGGGCTGCCTGGCCCTGGTGGCCCTCGGCCTCTACGCCCCCAGGCGCCCGCGCTTCGCCCAGTTGGTCTTCCTCGTGGTGGCGCTCTTCGTCCTCACCAACAAGGTCTACTCACCGCAGTATGTGCTCTGGCTCATCCCGCTCGCCGTGCTGGCGCGCCCCAAGTGGCGCGACTTCCTGATCTGGCAGGCCTGCGAGGTGCTGTACTTCCTCGGCATCTGGTCCTACCTCGCCTACACGGGCAGCGGTGACAAGCACCAGGGCCTGCCCACGGAGGGCTATCAACTGGCCATCGTCCTGCACCTGCTGGGCACGCTGTATCTGTGCGCGGTGGTCGTGCGCGACATCCTCATGCCCGAGCGGGACGTCGTCCGCCGGGACGGCTCCGACGACCCCTCCGGCGGCATCCTCGACGGAGCACCGGACGTCGTCACCCTCGGCTCCGCGCACGCCCCGCCGTACGCGGAGCGTTCCGCCGGCACGAGCGTGCGCTGGGGGACCGGCAGCCGCCCGCCGGCGTAGGGGGGCGGCCGGCCGGTCCCGTAACCCGAGGGGGGTGGGTCAGTGATCGACGAGACGGTCGACCTGAGTGGTGGTGTGCCGCAGCTGGGCCTTCAGCTCGTCGCCGACCTGAGGGGTCCTCGCGTCGCTCGGCACGAACAGGATCGACACCTGCATGTGCGGGGGCTCCGCGAACCAGAGCTGCTTGTTGTCCCAGTAGAACGGCGACTGGTTGCGGTTCATGGTCGCGAGGCCCGCCCGGGCGACGCCCTTGGCGCGCGGCATCATGCCGTGCAGCGCCTTCGGCGCCTCCAGGCCCACGCCGTGCGAGGTGCCGCCCGCCACGACGACGAGGTGGCCGTCGCCGGCGACCTTCTGCTGGCGGTAGCCGAAGCGGTCGCCCTTCGACACGGGCGTCACGTCCAGCACCGCGCCCGTGTAGTGGGTGGCGCCGTGGTCGCCGAGCCACAGCCGGGTGCCGATGCGGGCCCGGAAGCGGGTGTGCGGGTACTGCTGCTGCAGCCGCGCGAGCTCCTCGGCCTTCAGGTGGCTGACGAACATGGTCTGCAGCGGCAGGCGCGCGTTGCGCAGCCGCTCCATCCACTCGGAGACCTCCTGGACGGCGTCCGAGCCGTCCGTGCGGTCCAGCGGCAGGTGGATGGCGAAGCCCTCCAGGCGCACGTCCTCGATGGCCGCGTGCAGCTTGGGCAGGTCCTCCTCGCTGATGCCGTGCCGCTTCATGGTGCTCATGACCTCGATGACGACGCGGGCGCCGACCAGGCCGCGCACGCCCTCGACCGAGGAGACGGACCGTATGGCCCGGTCCGGCAGCGGCACGGGCTCCTCGCCCAGCCGGAAGGGCGTGAGCACCAGCAGGTCACCGCTGAAGAAGTCCTTGATCTTGGCCGCTTCGTAGGTGGTGCCGACGGCCAGGATGTCCGAGCCGAAGCGGGCGGCCTCGTCGGCCAGCCGCTCGTGGCCGAAGCCGTAGCCATTGCCCTTGCACACCGGGACGATGCCCGGGAACTGCTGGACGATGGTCTGCTGGTGCGCCCGCCAGCGCGCGGTGTCGACGTAGAGCGTGAGCGCCATGGCCCGTCCCGGAACCTTTCCCTGTGCCTGCTGGATGCTGTGCCTGCTGAACGCGCGGGGTCGCAGGACCCCGGAAGAACGTCAGCGGCGCGACATGTACATGTCGAGGGCCTTGTGGAGCAGCTTGTTGAGCGGGAAGTCCCACTCGCCGAGGTACTCCGCGGCCTGGCCGCCCGTGCCGACCTTGAACTGGATGAGGCCGAAGAGGTGGTCGCTCTCGTCCAGGGAGTCGCCGATGCCGCGCAGGTCGTAGACGGTCCCGCCCAGCGCGTAGGCGTCGCGCAGCATCCGCCACTGCATGGCGTTGGAGGGACGGACCTCGCGCTTGTGGTTGGCCGAGGCGCCGTAGGAGTACCAGACGTGCCCGCCGACGATCAGCATGGTCGCGGCGGCGACGGCCTCGCCCTCGTGCACGGCGAAGTACAGCCGCATGCGGTTGGGGTCCTCGGTGTTGAGGGCCGTCCACATGCGCTGGAAGTAGCTCAGCGGCCGCGGGCGGAACTTGTCGCGCTCCGCGGTGATCTCGTACAGGTGCTGCCAGGTGGGCAGGTCCTCGTAGCCGCCCTGGACCACCTCGACGCCGGCCTTCTCGGCCTTCTTGATGTTGCGGCGCCACAGCTGGTTGAAGTTCTTGTGGACGTCCTCGAGCGAGCGGTTCGCCAGGGGCACCTGGAAGACGTACCGCGGCTGGACGTCACCGAAGCCGGCGCCGCCGTCCTCGCCCTGCTGCCAGCCCATCCGGCGCAGCTGGTCGGCGACCTCGAAGGCGCGCGGCTCGATGAAGGTGGCCTCGACGTCGCGCAGGCGCTTGACGTCCGGGTCGGAGATGCCGCCCTTGATCGCGTTGGCGTCCCAGCGGCGGATGACGACCGGCGGGCCCATCTTCACGGAGAAGGCGCCCTGCTGCTTGAGGTGGGCGAGCATGGGCTGCAGCCAGTCGGCGAGGTTCGGCGAGAACCAGTTGATCACCGGGCCCTCGGGCAGATAGGCCAGGTAACGCTTGATCTTGGGCAGCTGGCGGTAGAGCACCAGACCCGCGCCGACCATCTGCCCGGTCTTGTCGAACCAGCCCAGGCTCTCCGAGCGCCACTCCGCCTTGACATCCGCCCACGCCGGCACCTGCATGTGACTGGCCGCGGGCAGGCTCTGGATGTAAGCCAGATGCTGCTCTCGGCTGATTGTCCTCAGGGTCAGGCTCATGCGGGGCGCTCCTCGGCAGGTGTGTCCCCATGGTCGGGGCTCCGGCTCTCGCGGCGAAGCCTACTGCGACAGGGACGCACACCGTTGGGGCGCCCGTTCGGGTGTACGGCCGGGTGGGCCCCGCGCTATCCGATGAGCCCCCCGAA
This sequence comes from Streptomyces sp. URMC 124, assembly GCF_051386455.1. Classification (NCBI taxonomy): domain Bacteria; kingdom Bacillati; phylum Actinomycetota; class Actinomycetes; order Kitasatosporales; family Streptomycetaceae; genus Streptomyces; species Streptomyces sp. URMC 124. The sequence continues at coordinate 15,201 of NZ_JBPQTS010000089.1, read as the reverse complement.
GAGACCCCCGTGGGCCATGCCGAGGAAGAAGCCGAATGCGGACGCTCCCAGTCCGATGATCAGCAGGAAGCGCTCGCCCGTCGTGGCCGAGATGTACTGCCCGTACGCACCGGTGAGGATGCCCACCAGTCCGCTCCACGAGCTCAGCAGGTGCAGGTTGTTGAAGGCCGAGGAGACGAAAGCGAGCACTCCGAGCACGAGCGTCACGGCGACGAAGGTGTTCTCGAGCGGATGCGGCTTTCCGTCGCTGTTGAGCACGGAATTGATCAAAGAACGGGGGCCGCGGGACTGGCGCACTGCCTGTGTCATGGGGCTACCTCCTCCTGAAGGCGACCGGCGCATTGTTGCGCCGGTCACATCCGGTGGGTCCAGATTGAGGGCCCGCGCGGCCGGATTTCAACCGGAAGCCGCAGTGCGGGTACTCTGTACGGTCTGCACCGGTGTCTGCCCAGACCAGCTTCGGTCCTCTGGGGCAACCCAGGGACTTTCCGCTGATTGTCAGTGTCGGCCGATACCGTTGTTCACGCATCACGACCCTCCTGCCACGGAACGACCGTGGCCGCTGAGTCCAAAGGAGGTGGGTTCCACATGCGTCACTACGAGGTGATGGTCATCCTCGACCCCGATCTCGAGGAGCGCGCTGTCTCCCCGCTGATCGAGAACTTCCTCTCCGTCGTCCGTGAGGGCAACGGAAAGGTCGAGAAGGTCGACACCTGGGGCCGTCGTCGTCTCGCGTACGAGATCAAGAAGAAGCCCGAGGGCATCTACTCGGTCATCGACCTGCAGGCCACGCCTGCGGTCGTCAAGGAGCTCGACCGCCAGATGAACCTGAACGAGTCGGTCCTCCGGACCAAGGTCCTCCGTCCCGAGACCCACTGAACCCCAGCGGTTCAGAGGTAATCGGGCTGTAGCTCAACGAGCAGCAAGCAGCCAGCAGCACACCCGCCGAGAGGTTCACCCATGGCAGGCGAGACCGTCATCACGGTCGTCGGCAATCTCGTCGACGACCCCGAGCTGCGCTTCACCCCGTCCGGTGCGGCGGTCGCGAAGTTCCGCGTCGCGTCCACTCCCCGCACCTTCGACCGCCAGACCAACGAGTGGAAGGACGGCGAGAGCCTCTTCCTCACGTGCTCGGTGTGGCGTCAGGCGGCGGAGAACGTCGCCGAGTCGCTTCAGCGCGGCATGCGCGTCATCGTGCAGGGCCGTCTGAAGCAGCGGTCCTACGAGGACCGCGAGGGCGTCAAGCGCACGGTCTACGAGCTCGACGTCGAAGAGGTCGGCGCCAGCCTGAAGAACGCCACGGCGAAGGTCACCAAGACCGCGGGTCGCGGTGGCCAGGGTGGCTACGGCGGTGGCCAGCAGCAGGGCGGCTGGGGCGGTGGCCCCGGCGGTCAGCAGCAGCAGGGCGGCGGCGGTGCTCCCGCCGACGACCCCTGGGCCACCAGCGCGCCGTCCGGCGGCCAGCAGGGCGGCGGCGGAGGCGGCTGGGGCGGCGGCCCCGGCAACTCCGGCGGCTACTCGGACGAGCCGCCCTTCTAAGGGCGAGCAGCACACAAACTTCTTGATCACACAGGAGAGAAACGATGGCGAAGCCCCCGCCGCGCAAGCCTAAGAAGAAGGTCTGCGCTTTCTGCAAGGACAAGACCGCTTACGTGGACTACAAGGACACGAACATGCTGCGGAAGTTCATTTCCGACCGCGGCAAGATCCGTGCCCGTCGCGTGACCGGCAACTGCACCCAGCACCAGCGTGACGTCGCCACGGCCGTGAAGAACAGCCGTGAGATGGCGCTGCTGCCCTACACCTCGTCCGCGCGATAAGGGAAGGGTGACCAACTAATGAAGATCATCCTCACCCACGAGGTCTCCGGCCTCGGCACCGCCGGTGACGTCGTCGACGTCAAGGACGGCTACGCCCGCAACTACCTGGTCCCGCGCGGTTTCGCGATCCGCTGGACCAAGGGTGGCGAGCAGGACGTCGCTCAGATCCGCCGCGCTCGCAAGATCCGCGAGATCGCCACGATCGAGCAGGCCAACGAGGTCAAGGGTCAGCTGGAGGGCCTCAAGGTCCGCCTGGCCACCCGCTCCGGCGAGGCCGGCCGCCTGTTCGGCTCCGTGACCCAGGCCGACGTCGCTGCCGCGATCAAGGCTGCCGGTGGCCCGGACGTCGACAAGCGCCGCGTCGAGGTGGGCTCGCCCATCAAGACCCTGGGCGCCCACCAGGTCTCCGTGCGTCTGCACGCCGACGTCGTTGCCAAGCTCGGCATCGAGGTCGTCGCTGCCTGATCACCCACCGGTGATCGGTAGAGCCTGAAGGAGGGCCGTACCCCTGCGGGGGTGCGGCCCTCCTGCTGTTCGCGCTCTTCGGGGTGAGCCCGGGGAGGCCGGGAGGCCGGGGAATGTCCGGGGGATGCCCGGGGATGTACGGGGGTGCCCGGGGAAACGTTCCCTCAGCGGGTCGCCCCGGTGACGATCCAGCGCCCCGACCGCGCCCGCATCCACAGGGTCGCCAGCCGGGCCGCCATCATCAGCGTCATCGCCCACCACAGAGCCGTCAGGCCGCCCCCGAGCACGGGGACGAGCAGGGCCGCAGGGGCGAAGACGGCGAGGACCAGCAGCATCGCCCAGGCCAGGTAGGTGCCGTCCCCGGCGCCCATCAGCACCCCGTCCAGGACGAACACCACGCCGGCGACGGGCTGGCAGAGGGCCACCACCAGCAGGGCCGGCAGCAGGGTGTCCCGCACGGTGCCGTCGGAGGTGAACAGGGGGATGAACAGCGGCCGGGAGGCCACCACCAGCACCCCCAGCACCGCACCCGAGGCGATGCCCCACTGCACCATGCGCCTGCAGGCGGCCCGGGCGCCCTCCGCGTCGCCCGCGCCCAGACAGCGCCCGATGATCGCCTGTCCGGCGATGGCTATGGCATCCAAGGCGAAGGCCAGCAGGGTCCACAGGGAGAGCACGATCTGGTGGGCCGCGATCTGGGCGTCACCCAGCCTCGCCGCGACGGCCGTGGCGATCATGAGGACGGCGCGCAGCGAGAGCGTACGGACCAGGAGCGGCACTCCGGCCCGGGCGCAGGCCCGGATGCCCGCCGCGTCGGGCCGCAGGGAAGCGCCGTGGCGCCGGGCGCCACGCACGACCACGACGAGGTAGGCGGCGGTCATGGCCCACTGGGCGAGGACCGTGCCCCAGGCGGAGCCGGCGATGCCGAGCCTCGCGCCGTAGACGAGCCCGGCGTTGAGGGCGCCGTTGAGGGCGAAGCCCCCGACGGCCACGGCCAGGGGCGTGCGGGTGTCCTGCAGGCCGCGCAGGACGCCGGTGGCGGCGAGGACGACGAGCATGGCGGGGATGCCGAGGGTGCTGATCCGCAGGTACGTCGTGGCGTGCGGGGCGGCGGTCGGGGAGGCGCCGAAGAGTTCGACGATCGCGGGGGCGGTGGGCAGGACGGCGGCCACGAGGGCCGCGCCGAGGAGCGCGGCGAGCCATATGCCGTCCATGCCCTGGCGTATCGCGGCCCGCAGATCGCCCGCGCCCACGCGCCGGGAGACGGCCGCGGTGGTGGCGTAGGCAAGGAAGACGAAGACGCTGACGGCCGTGGCGAGCAGGGCGGCGGCGATGCCGAGCCCGGCGAGCTGCGGGGTGCCGAGGTGGCCGACGATGGCGCTGTCGGCCATGAGGAAGAGGGGCTCCGCGACGAGGGCGCCGAAGGCGGGCACGGCCAGCGCGACGATCTCGCGGTCGTGCCGGCGGGCGGTGCGGGGGGCGCGCTCGGGAGCCTGGGTCATCCCACCAACGTAATCTTCCACAGGTAATCGGTGCAACTATCCTTGGACCCTTACATTGAGCTGCTCGGTCCGATCTTCTCTGCGCCGTTTGTCGCGATCTCCGGCGGACGGCGAAAGTTTTTCTCCTCAACAGCCGGTGGATGGCGAAACTGCAGGTCAGAGGCGTGTGCTCGGGGAGGCTGTGTGTTTGTCCACAGCGGTTTCCCCCGCCTCGTGCACAGGTTGCGCGGACTTCTCCACAGGATGGGGCCCGTCATCCACACGGCCTGTGGATAACCAGATTGGCTGACGGTGCCCGCGGGCCTACCGTGGACCGGCGGCCGACGCCTGTTCCGGCCCCGACGGACCTGATGGGACCGCCCTGAACTCGACGCGCCGGAACCGGAGTCGGGCGGGCTGTTTGTCAGAGCCGTGCCGTAAGAAAGAACAGCACGGCAAGGTCCGCTTCGCGGACGGGAGGAGGTGGCGGGATGAGCATCCCCGAGCCCATGGACGACCCCTGGGCGGATGCAGGTCCCGGCGACCGCCTCCCCGTGTCCCGTCCCCGCCGCGGTGACGGCCCCTCCCGCGGCGAGCGCCACGACCGCGGCGCGGAGGACGGCTCCTGGTCGCAGGGCGGCGGTCAGGGCCAGCAGGGCGCAGCGGCCTTCGAGCGCGTGCCCCCGCAGGACCTGGACGCCGAGCAGTCCGTCCTCGGCGGCATGCTGCTGTCCAAGGACGCCATCGCCGACGTCGTCGAGGTCCTCAAGGGCCACGACTTCTACCGCCCGGCGCACGAGACGATCTACCAGGCCATCCTCGACCTCTACGCCAAGGGCGAGCCGGCCGACCCGATCACCGTCGCCGCCGAGCTCACCAAGCGCGGCGAGATCACCCGCGTCGGCGGTGCGCCCTACCTGCACTCCCTGGTCCAGACGGTCCCCACCGCGGCCAACGCCGAGTACTACGCCGAGATCGTCCACGAGCGCGCCGTGCTGCGCCGCCTCGTGGAGGCCGGCACGCGCATCACCCAGATGGGATATGCCGCCGACGGCGACGTCGACGACATCGTCAACAAGGCCCAGGCCGAGGTCTACGCCGTCACCGAGCAGCGCACCAGCGAGGACTACCTCCCCCTGGGCGACATCATGGAGGGCGCGCTCGACGAGATCGAGGCGATCGGCTCGCGCAGCGGCGAGATGACCGGTGTCCCCACGGGCTTCACCGACCTGGACTCCCTGACGAACGGCCTGCACCCCGGCCAGATGATCGTCATCGCGGCCCGTCCCGCCATGGGTAAGTCCACCCTCGCGCTGGACTTCGCCCGCGCCTGCTCGATCAAGCACAACATGCCGAGCGTGATCTTCTCGCTCGAAATGGGGCGCAACGAGATCGCCATGCGCCTGCTGTCCGCCGAGGCGCGCGTCGCCCTGCACCACATGCGTTCCGGCTCCATGACGGACGAGGACTGGACGCGGCTCGCCCGCCGCATGCCCGACGTCTCCGCCGCCCCGCTCTTCATCGACGACTCCCCGAACCTGTCGATGATGGAGATCCGCGCCAAGTGCCGCCGCCTGAAGCAGCGCAGCGGCATCAAGCTCGTGATCATCGACTATCTGCAGCTGATGCAGGCCGGCGGCGCCAAGCGCGCCGAGAGCCGCCAGCAGGAGGTCTCGGACATGTCCCGAAACCTCAAGCTGCTGGCCAAGGAGCTGGAGCTGCCGGTCATCGCGCTCTCGCAGCTGAACCGTGGCCCCGAGCAGCGCACGGACAAGAAGCCGATGGTCTCCGACCTGCGTGAGTCCGGCTCCATCGAGCAGGACGCCGACATGGTCATCCTGCTCCACCGCGAGGACGCCTACGAGAAGGAGTCGCCCCGCGCGGGCGAGGCGGACATCATCGTCGGCAAGCACCGTAACGGCCCGACGGCCACGATCACGGTGGCCTTCCAGGGCCACTACTCGCGCTTCGTGGACATGGCTCAGACCTGATCGGTCCCTGGCGGTCCCTGTCGGGCCCCGGCGGTCTCCGGGTGGGTGCGATCAGTCCAGGAAGCCGTCGAGGTCGCGGAGCAGGCGGGCCTTGGAGCGGGCACCCACGACCGACGTCACGGGCTCGCCCGCGCGGAATAGCATCAGGGTCGGCATGGACAGGACCCCGTAGGCGGCCTGCGTCTGCGGATTGGCGTCCACGTCGAGCGCGACGATCTTGAGCCGCCCGGCCTCCTGCTCGGCGAGGTCGGCGAGCACGGGCGCGAGCATGCGGCAGGGCGGGCACCAGTCGGCGGTGAACTCGACGAGTACGGGGAGCCGTGAGCCGAGGACTTCGGCCGCGAAGGTGGCATCGGTGACGGCGGCGACGGTGGCCTCGGCCGCGGTGGCTGTGGAGCTGCTCATGGCGTGTCAGGGTTCCCTTCGATTCGATCGGGGGCGGTTACGGGATGCGCGGCGTAGTCGGCGTCCGCGGCATCGCTTCCGGCGCGCCGTCCGGCCCGGTGAACGCGCACAGCGGCGGCGGGCCGCCGGGGGCGTCGGCCGCGGCCTCCAGCTCGGCGCGCGCGAGCTGGGCGCCCACCTCGGCCCGGACCCGTTGCAGGTGGTCGATGCAGTCGTCCAGCTCCGCGAGCTTGCGGCGGTAGACGTCGAGGGAGGCGGGGCAGGAGTCTCCGGCCGGGTGGCCGGCCCGCAGGCAGTCCACGAACGGACGGGTCTCCTCCAGCCCGAAGCCGAAGTCCTGCAGCGTGCGGATCTGCTGCAACAGGCGCAGGTCGCCGTCGTCGTAGGTGCGGTAGCCGTTGCCGCTGCGGCGGGCGGGCAGGAGCCCGAGCTCCTCGTAGTGCCGCAGGGTGCGAGTGGTGGTGCCCGCCTGCCGGGCCAGTTCCCCGATGCGCATGGCCATGACCGTAAACCTTCACGTGGACGTGAAAGCCAGTGCGGCGAAATGCCGGTGCCCGTGCGGACCGCCCTGGCTAGGGTGCGGTCATGATCGATGCCTCGTACAACGACGCCGCCCCGTACAGCGGCGCAGCCTCGCACGACGACGCCGGGCTGCTGCCCGCCACCCGCCGCGCTCTCCTCCACCGCCTCGCCACCGGTCAGTCCCAGGGGCGCGCGCCCTCCATGGTGGGGGCGGTGATGCGGGAGGGGCGCCTGGTGTGGAGCGCCGGCCGCGGCGAACTCCCCTCGGGGGCAGGGGACGAGGACGTCCAGTACCGCATCGGTTCGATCAGCAAGACCTTCGTCGCCGTGCTGGTGATGCGGCTGCGTGACGAGGGGCTGCTGAAGCTGGAGGACAGGCTCGGCGCGTACCTCGACACCCCGGCGGGCGGCGAGGCGACCATCGCCCAGCTCCTGTCGCACACCTCGGGGCTCGCGGCGGAGGCGCGCGGGCCGTGGTGGGAGCGCACGGACGGCGCGTTGCGCCCCGAGCTCGGCGATCTCTTCGGCGACCGCCCCCAGCTGCACACCCCCGGCCGTCTGCACCACTACTCCAACCCCGGCTACGCGCTCCTGGGCGCCCTGGTCGAGCGGATCCGCGGTGAGAGCTGGTACGCCGTGCTGCGGCGCGAGGTGCTCGCACCGCTCGGCATGGAGCGCACGACCCTCGCGCCCGCCGCGCCCCACGCGGACGGCTGGGCCGTGCACCCCTGGGCGGACGTCCTCCTTCCGGAGCCCGCCGTGGACACCGGGCGGATGGCGCCCGCGGGCCAGCTCTGGTCCACGACCGCCGACTTGTGCCGCTTCGCGGCGTTCCTGACGCACGGGGACGAGGGGGTGCTGGCCGCGTCGACGCTCGCCGAGATGCGGGTGCCGGAAGGCGGCGCGAAGGCGCCCGGGCAGTCCGGCTACGGGCTCGGCCTCCAGGTGATGGAGCGGGACGGCCGGACGCTCGTGGGTCACATGGGCACTATGCCGGGCTTCGTGGCGATGCTGCTGGCGAGCCCTCAGGACGGGACCGCCGCCGTCGTCCTGGCCAACCGCACCTCCTGCTTCGAGGTCGGAAGCGTCGCGGCGGACCTCCTGACGAAGGTCGCCAAGCTCGAACCGCGCATCCCCGCGCCCTGGCGCCCCCTCTCCGAGGCGAAGGAAGAGCACCTGGAGCTGACCGGGTCCTGGTACTGGGGCGCGGCACCGTTCACGCTGCGGCTGTGCGCCGGCGGGGCCCTGGAGCTGTCGCCGCTGGGTTCGGGCGGGCGCGGCTCGCGCTTCCGCCCGGAGCAGGACGGCACCTGGACGGGGCTCGACGACTACTACGCGGGGGAGACGCTGACCGCGGTCCGGACGGCGGAGGGCGCGGTCAGCCACCTCGACCTCGGCACGTTCGTCTTCACGCGGGAGCCGTACGAGGCGGGCGACGCGGTGCCGGGAGGCGTGGACGCGGCCGGCTGGCGGACGGCGGAAGGGCGCCGCTGAGGCCCGGCGCCGGACGTGGCCGAGGACCGGCCGGAACTCATCGGATTGTCGGTCCGGTCCTGTGGACGACGGTCGGCGCGGGAGCGGCGGCGGACGTAGGGTCAGAGGGAGATTGGCGGGCGCCGGACACGGCGCGACACCCGGAAGGCACTGGCACCGTGACTGCGAACACCGCACCGGACCTGCTCGACCTCGCGCCGCTGGGCGCCGGTCACTTCGCACGCATCGAGGACAAGATCGCGTCGCTGATGCACACGCGCGAGACCGTCGTCACGATGCAGGGCGAGGCGCTGCTGCCGCTGGAGGCCGCGATCCGCTCGGCCGTCCGGCCCGGCAGCACCGCGCTCAACATCATCACCGGTCCGTACGGCGAGACGTTCGGCGGCTGGCTGCGCTCCTGCGGCGCCGAGGTGGTCACCGTCTCCGCGCCGTTCAGCGGCGCGGTCGGGGCCGACCAGGTGGCCGAGGCCCTGCGGGCGAATCCGGCGATCGACTTCGTCAGCCTGGTCCACGCCGAGGCGGCCACGGGCAACACCAACCCCGTCGCCGAGATCGGCGAGGTCGTGCGCGCGCACGGCGCGCTGCTGATGCTGGACGCGGTCGCGTCCGTGGCCGCCGAGCCGCTCCTCACCGACGAGTGGGGCGTCGACCTGTGCGTCATCGGCGGGCAGAAGGCGATGGCCGGCCCGGCCGGCGTCTCCGTCGTCTCGGTCAGCGCCCGTGCCTGGGAGCGCATCGCCGCCAACGAGCAGGCGCCGCGCCGCTCCTACCTCTCCCTGCTGGACTGGAAGGAGCGCTGGATCGACGGCGGCCGCGCGGCGCTGCCCCACGCACCCGCCCAGCTGGAGATGCTGGCCCTGGAGCAGGCCGTCGACCGCATCGAGGAGGACGGCCCGGAGGCCGTCATGGCCCGCCACCGCGCCGCGGCCGCCGCCACGCGCGCAGGCGCCCGGGCCTTGGGCGGCGGCCTGTCCCCGTACGTCGTGCGCGACGAGGACGCGGCTCCCGTGGCCACCACCCTGCGCGCCCCCGAGGGCAAGGACGCCCGTGACGTCGTGGCGGCCGCCCTGGCGGCCGATGCCTCGGTGCCCGTCCAGGCGGCTGCCGGCCCGCTCGCCAAGGAGATGATCCGCGTCAACCACTACGGCCTGGATGCGGACCGCGAGGTCGTCCTGGCCTCCCTGTCGGCGCTCGGCGAGGGGCTTCGCGCCCTGGGCGTGCCGGTGGCGGACGCAGCGGAGGCGCTGGAGGCCGCGGGGAAGGCGTGGGACGCGGTGATTCCCGCCTGACGCCTTCCGGGGATCGCTCGGCCGTCGTCGGTGCTTTCGCACCGGCGGCGGCTTTTTTGTTTCTTTCACCCGGTATGGCGCGTGAGCGCCTCGCTCAGGTGCCCGGATAAAATCGGAATCCACAACCCGTTTTGATGTCCGGCCCCGGGGAGACGCGCGCATGGCAGAACACAGGGACCCGTATGCGTCGTCCCGAGGCCCTGCCTCTCTCCGTTCGGATGCGCGGCGCAACCGCGCACTGGTCCTCCAAGCCGCCCGATCCGCCTTCGAGGAGGACGGGTTGGGGGTGCCGCTCGGGGAGATCGCACGCCGCGCCGGCGTGGGTCCGGGCACCGTCTACCGCCATTTCCCTTCCAAAACAGCCCTGTTCAAGGCAACCGTGTCCGACAGGATCCGGCTCTTTACGGACACAGCAAGGGAGTTGGCGCATGCGGACGATCCCGGAGCGGTGTTCTACCGCTACCTGTCCGCGGTCATACGCCTCACCGTGCGGAACAAGGGGCTGTGTGACGCCCTGGAAGGGCTGGGGAGCCGTTTCGACCCCTCGCCCGGCGTCGAAACGGACTTCCGCGAGGCCCTCGCCGCTCTCCTGCGGCGCGCCCAACAGGCCGACGCCGTACGGAAGGACGTGACCGTCGATGACCTGATGGCCCTGCTCATGGGCTGCCTGTCGATGGAGCAGCGGCGCGGCCCCGGAGTCGCCCCGGGGAGGATGACCGCGCTGGCGTGCGACAGCCTCCGCCCGGGGCGTAGCGTAACGAAACTACCGCCTAATCCCCCGGCTCCGCGTAACGAAACCCGCTGCGCTGTGTGTGACGGGTCCGTGCCGTCCGCCCGGACGGGCCGGCCCGCCCGGTACTGCGGCGCGGCCTGCCGGCAGAAGGCACACCGGGAGCGGGCCCGCGCCCGTCGGGGCCCCGGCGGCTCGGCGGCGGCAGGCGGCTTGGGGACGGTAGGCGGTTCAGAGGTGGTACTTGAAGCCGATGTGTGAGGCCTCGAAGCCCAGCCGCTCGTAGAAGCGGTGGGCGTCCACGCGCGTGGCGTCCGAGGTGAGCTGCGCGATCCTGCATCCCGCGCCGCGCGCGGCGTCCAGGGCCCATTCGATGAGCCGGCTGCCCAGGCCGCTGCCGCGTGCCTCGCTGTGCACGCGGACGCCCTCGATGAGCCCGCGCGACATGCCGGCGCGGGACAGCCCCGGTATGACGGTGAGCTGGAGCGTGCCGATGACGCGTCCGTCGTGCACGGCGACCACCAGCTGCTGGTGCGGGTCGGCGTCCACGCGGTCGAAGGCCGTGCGGTACGGGGCGAGGTCGCCGGGGGTTTCGCGCCCCGCCCCGATGGGGTCGTCGGCGAGCAGCGCCACGATGGCGGGCACGTCGCCCGAGGTGGCGCGACGGATCTCGATGTCGCGGATGTCGAGGGGAGTGCCGGCTTCGGGGTTGTCTACGGGGTTGTCTGCGGCGTTGGCTTCGGAGCCGGTGTTGGCGTTGGCGTCGGAGCCGGCGTCGGTGGCAGTGTCGCGGATCTCGATGTCGCTCATGATCCGGACCCTATGACCCCGGGGCGGGGTCCGTCCTCTGCAAGGCCGCAGAACCGCGGCGCGGGGCGCGCGGTCACGACACCGGCGCGAGCGACTCCACGGCCGTGACGAGCGGGGCCAGCTCCTCGCGCTTGGAGGCCTCCCGGAGGGCCTCGCGCAGCGCGGTGTCGTTCGTCGGCCGGGCCTCTTCGAGGAGGGCGAGGCCCGCCTCCGTGACGTCGGTGTAGATGCCCCGGCGGTCGGTGAGGCAGAGGTAGCGCGTCAGCAGCCCGCGGTCCTCCAGGCGGTTGACCAGGCGCGTCGTCGCGCTCTGGCTGAGCACGACGGCCTCGGCGACCTCGTTCATGCGCAGGTGGCCGCCCTCGCCGCTGTGCTGGCGGCTGAGCACGTCGAGGACGGAGAACTCGCGCACGCTCAGGCCGTGCGCCGCCTGCAGCGCCCGCTCGATGTGCGCCTCGATCCGGCCGTGCAGGGCGGACAGTGCGCACCAGCCCTGTGCCAGGCCGAGCAGAGCGGGGTCCGGGGTGCGGGACATGGGGCCCTCCTTCTGACCGCACATGCGTGTCATCTCGGACCAGGATAGCTCTGCGACGCAATAGCCCGCGCTTGCAAGTATCCGCGTATGCAATTATTGTCTACGCCGGTAAGGGTCGACTGCAACGATGCCTGGTGGGCTCCTCGCCTCCCGCTCACTCCCGCCCCCTCCCCCTCCGTGAAGGACCCCTCGTCATGCCTCTCGCACTGCTGGCGCTCGCCATCGGCGCCTTCGGTATCGGCACCACCGAATTCGTCACCTCGGGCCTGCTACCGGAGGTCGCGGACGAGTTCGGCGTCTCCATCCCGACTGCCGGTTACCTGACGACCGGCTACGCGCTCGGCGTCGTGATCGGCGCCCCGATCCTGGCGATCCTCGGCAGCCGGGTGCCGCGCAAGAAGATGCTCATGGCCCTGATGGGCCTGTTCGTCGCCGGAAACGCGATCTCGGCGGCCGCCCCCGTCTTCGCAGTGATGCTCGCCGGGCGGATCGTCGCCTCGTTCGCACACGGTGCGTTCTTCGGCATCGGCGCGATCGTGGCCGCAGGCCTGGTCGCCCCGCAGAAGAAGGCGGCCGCGATCGCGATGATGTTCACCGGCCTGACCGTGGCCAACGTGGTGGGCGTACCGATGGGCACGATGGTCGGCCAGAGCGCCGGCTGGCGCGTCACGTTCTTCCTCATCGCCGGACTGGGCGTGCTCGCCGTCCTCGGCATCGCCGCGCTCGTGCCGCAGCAGCCGCGCCCCGAGCAGGCCCGCATCAGCGGCGAGCTGGCGGCCTTCCGCAACCCCCAGGTCCTGCTCGCCATGGCGATGACCGTCCTCGGCTTCGGCGGCGTCTTCACCATGACCACCTACTTCACGCCGATGATGACGGACGCCGCGGGCTTCGCCTCCTCCTCCGTCACCTGGCTGCTCGTCCTCTTCGGCCTGGGCATGGTGGCGGGCAACCTCGTCGGCGGCCGGTTCGCCGACCGCGCGCTGATGCCCATGCTGCTCACGGCCCTGGGCGGCCTCGCGATCGCCCTCGCCCTGCTGCCGCTCGCCACGCACGACAAGATCGCCACGGCGATCGTCGTCCCGCTGATCGGCGCGCTGGGCTTCGCCACCGTCCCGCCCCTGCAGAAGCGCGTCCTCGACCAGACCGCGGACGCACCGACCCTCGCCTCCGCCGTCAACATCGGCGCCTTCAACCTGGGCAACGCGATCGCGGCCTGGCTCGGCGGCCTCGTGATCTCCGCCGGCTTCGGCTACACGGCGCCCAACTGGGTCGGCGCGGCGATGGCCGCCTCCGCGCTCGCCCTGGCCCTCCTCTCCGCGGCACTGGAGCGGCGTACGGGCGCCCGGAGCGCGGCGAGTGCGCCGAGCGCGCGGAGCGGGCGCATCGTGGCGCGGCCGGAGCACGCCGCGAGCGGGACCGGCGAACGCGCCGACCGCGAAGCCGGCCGGAACGCCGACCGGGGAGCGGTGACGACGCAGAGCTGACCACGCAGCCCTGACGATGCAGCGCTGACCGTGCGCGCCGCCATCACCACAACAGCCCCTGCCTCGCCGTAAGACACAGCAGCGCAGCAACACACCAGCACGACCACCACCGCAGTACCTGAAGCACCACGACCCACAGCACCATCACAAAGCACCCCAAAGCACCTCAAAGCACCTCCAGGAGTCCCCCCGTGACCGCACCCGCCACCGCCACCACCGTCACCTCCTCCGCCACCCCCGTCCTCCCTCTCACCACGGACGACGCCGATGCGCTCCTCACAGCCGCCCGCCGCGCCGCGGACGAGCAGGGCGTACGGGTCGCGGTGACCGTCCTCGACGCGGGCGGTCACCTGCTGGCCTTCCGCCGGGACGACCGGGCGGTGCTCATCGCGGGGGAGACCAGCACGCGCAAGGCCTTCACGGCACTGCAGCTCGACGCCCCGACGGCCGACCTGGTCGACGCCGTCCAGCCCGGCGGCCTCTTCCACACCCTGCCGACCGCCCTCGACCGCCCGCTGCTCTTCATCGCCGGAGGCGTTCCGCTCCACCGCGACGGCCGGCTCGTCGGTGCGATCGGCGTGGGCGGCGGGGCGCCGGAGCAGGACCACGGCATTGCGCTGACCGCCATCGCCGCCGTCCTGGGCGGCTGAGTCCGCAGGCGGGCACCGACGTCCCCCGGGTACCGGATACCGGATACCCGGGGGGCTATTCGCGTGTGTCCGGCGGCGGCCCCGCCTACGCTCGGGGACCGTGACCAGACTGCATTTGTTCGACATGGACGGGACCCTCATGCACGGGTCCGCGGCGGCGATCGAGATATCCCGGCAGCTCGGGGTCGAGCGGGAGATCGCCGAGCTGGAACGGGCATTCGCGGCCCGCGAACTCCAGCCGCCGCGCTTCGCCGAACTCGCCTGTGCGCTGTGGCGGGAACTCACCGAGGAACAGGTCGCCGCCGCTTTCGCCGGTGCGCCCTGGCTGGCCGGAATACGTGAGGTGTGGGCGGAGATCCGGGCCCGCGGCGAGCGCTGCGCCGTGATCTCGCTGTCCCCGGGTTTCTTCGTCGAACGCCTGCTGACCTGGGGCGCCGATGCGGCCCACGGCTCGCGCTGGCCCACGGTGCCCTTCCGGGACCCCGTGGACCCGGCGGGCATCCTCGACGCCGCGGCGAAGGTGCGGATCGCGGACGAGCTCTGCACGGAATTCGGTCTGACCCGCGCCGACTGCGTGGCCTACGGCGACTCCATGTCGGACGCGCTGCTCTTCTCCGCGGTTCCGGTCTCCGTGGCCGTGAATGCCGACCACCACGTGCGGGATATCGCCGTGCACTCCTATGCGGGCCGGGACCTCAGGGAGGCGTACGAACTCGTCGGCTCCGGTCGATAGCCCGTGGCCGATTCCGTAACGGTGAAGAACCCACCGGCGAAAGGGGGTTGTGTCATTCATGCCGACAGGTAGGGTCAACTCCCGTTCGCGGGAACCAGTGTGCGCCGGGAACGGGGGAAGCGGCTCAGCCTAGCCCCAACCGGGGCCCTGCCACTCGGACTTCCCGTGATTTGCGCGAGGCGGCGCAGAAGATGGCATGCTGCGCAGCCTGGAACAGCGACCCATGAGCAGAGCGGGGAATTGCGAACACTTTCCGGCTTGAACGGAAGTGCGAGGACGGACCGAGAGATGTTCGAGGCGAGACGATGAAGGACGCTCCGACCAGGTCGGCCGACGGCGGCGCGCACGGCAGAGGGAGTGAACGGGGCTGGTTCACCCCGACGCAGCCACCGGACGGAGACGGGGCCCGCGGCGGGCACGGCAGGCCACCGGAGGGCGGGGCGGAGGCGGAGGCCGTCCGGCCGGCGCCCCGGCCGGGCAAGTGGGTGGCGGTGCGGTCGGCGGAGCAGACGCAGCCCCGTCCGCGGCCGCAAGCCGGGCCCCCGCCGCAAGCCGGGCCCCGATCCCGGCCGCAAACCCCGCCGCCACCGGCTTACGAGCAGCCGCCCGGGTACGGGCACCCGCCTGCTTACGAGCCGCCGCCCGGGTACCAGCAGCCGCCCCATGACGAGCAGCCGGACGCGTACGAACACCAGCGCCCGCCCGAGCCACCGCCCGACAGGAGCTTCCGCCCCGCCTGGGAACCGGTTCCCCTCTCTCCCCCCGCCCCGCCCTCCGGTGGCCTGCCGTGCC